>JBJMLZ010000163.1:0-18819 GCA_045805035.1 Bacteriovoracaceae bacterium | reverse complement strand
CGAGGCAGGGATACTCGGCGTGGTCGGTGCGGGTTCAATGAACCCTGAACTCCTTGATCATCATTTGAAAAAAGCAAAGTCACTGACAACACATCCGGAGAGATTGGCGGTGAATGTTCCGCTTCTCTATGAAAAAACCGAAGAGCAAATTGAAATCGCCCTTAAGCATGGAGTAAAAATTTTTATTACCTCGGCGGGTTCTCCCAAGACCTGGACACCGATGTTGAAAGAAAAAGGCTGCACCGTGATTCACGTCACGAGTACTCCGGAGCTCGCAAAAAAATGCGAGGCCGCAGGAGTCGATGCCGTAATCGCGGAAGGATTTGAAGCGGGCGGGCACAATGGCCGCGATGAAATTACGACTCTTGTTCTTATTCCTCAGGTGGTGGAAGCGGTAAAAATTCCTGTGATCGCTGCCGGTGGCATCGGTGATGGACGAGGAATTGCTGCTGCACTTTCCCTCGGCGCGGCCGGCGTTCAGCTCGGAACGAGATTTCTTGCGACTCAGGAATCAAGCGCCCACATTGACTATAAAAAACTCATCATCAATTCAAAACCTGATTCAACTTTCCTCATGATGAAAAAAGTCGTTCCTGTTCGTCTCATGAAAAATCATTTTTTCGACGAAGTAAAAAAACTCGAAGAAAGAGGTGCGACCCAGGAAGAACTTAATCACCTTCTCGGGAAAGGTCGCGCCCGCGCAGGAATGCTTGAGGGAGATCTCGTGAACGGAGAACTTGAGGCCGGGCAGATTGCGGCACTCATTAAAGATCTTCCGACCGTGAAAGAACTCACGGACAGGCTTCTTCGCGAATACGAAGAGGCGGTAAAAAAACTTCCCTCTACAATTTAGGCGTCGGGAAACGTAAGCGGAACGTGGTGTTCGGACGGTCACTTACATACATGAGTTTTCCCCCATGCTCTTCAATGATCTTGGTTGAGATGGGAAGACCCAGGCCCGTGCCTTCCTGTTTTTTTGTCGTAAAAAAAGGTTCCATCAAGCGATCGGCGATCTCGGGAGAAATTCCAGACCCGGAGTCAGTCACCTCAAGCCACAAGTGCCCGTCGCTGTGGCCATAATCGATTTTCACCCAACGCTCAGGCAGAGTCTTCACGGCATCGAGTGCGTTTGAGAGAAGATTCAGGATCACTTGTCCCAGCGGAACTTCCCGGCCAAGGACCGTAAGATCTTTTTTCTTATCCGGAAGCTCAAGCCTCACACCCTGATTTTTAAAATTCGGGTTTGCCAGATCGAGGCACGTATCAATGACTTTCCTCACAGACAGTGGCTGAAAGGGATCCTGATGGCCACCACGGGAAAGACTTCTCAGGCTTCGCACGATTTGCGAAATACGCTCGGTCGTCAGAACAATTTTTTCACTGAACACTTTCAGGTTTTTGCGATCGATTTTTTCTTCATCGACAAGATCACTGATGATTCCGGCAGATCCGCTGATGATGGCGAGTGGATTATTCACTTCGTGGGCCACACTTGCCGCCATCTGGCCGATGCTGATGAGCTTTGAAGAATATTGGGCAAGCGCCTCGCGGTCTCTTAGTTCTTTTCTTGTTTTCACAAGTTCATTGATAGGAATCGAGACCATGATGATATCGCCATTATCAAGTCGCCCGCAGGTAACCATCAGGTGAAACTGTTCTCCACCTGCCACGGAAACCTCAATTTCTGCCGTTTCCGAATCTTTGCCTGAGCGAAGAAAGTCCAACGCAAACTTCATGTAACCCGAATTTTCGGTGCCACTCAGTTCGCCGATCTTTGTTCCAATGAGATCCGGGTAATACTTCCTTGTAAGTGAGTTCACCTGAACATAGACACCGTCTTTGTCGATGATACCGACAAATCCCGGGACTCCGTCGATGAGTTTCAGCATCCGGTTACGTTCACGCTCGGCCTCGAGTTTAACGGTGATAAATTGCCGGAGCTGTCGGTGCTGCTGATGCAGTCCCAGCGTCGACAAAGTCGAAATGACAAAAAAGGCCAGCATCGGATTGAAGGACTCCATCCGATTCAGCACAAAAATCTCAATCATGAGGCCGATGAGAATCGGTATGAGAAAGGCATAGTGCCCGCGGATGTCGGCGGAGAGAAAAGCATGATTGGAAAGAATCAGCGTACCCACCATGAGACGAAGAACGAGAACACTTTCGGAATAGGGCCCGAAAAAGCGAAGAGTCTCATCAATGTGAATCACCCAAGCGGTAGCAAGAAGGACAAAGCCAAGGAGGTGGCAGCGATCGGCAGTCTTAGTATCAATCCAGGCGACTTGTTTCGTAAGGCGCAGAAGAAAACCGACTCCCCCGATGAAAAGTATTGCTGCACTTAAAGGATGTTGAAAGCGCGACTGATACCAGCAGGAAGTGATAAGAAGCACAAACTGAATGAGATAAGAATACTTGCTCCGTGAACTATTAATTCGCCGGAGCTCGTTTTCAACCGCTACCGAATTGATCATCAGTATGACCGCTCGAGAGCTGCGATCCGGTCTTCGAGACTCGGATGGGTCGAAAGAAGCGCAAAGAGACCACTTTTTTTCGAAGAAATCTTCAACGTCTGAAAGGCGGCCTGATCATCGCCGGTCATGTCGATCTTCTGCTGAAGGCGACGAAGGGCCCCGATCATTTTCTGTTTGCCACCGACCTTCGCTCCGCCGGCATCTGCGCGGAATTCGCGCAGGCGAGAGAACCAGGCCACCACAAACATACCGAGGAAACCGAAGACCATTTCAAAGATCATCGTCACAAAATAATTTGGAATCACCGGACGATCATCATCGCGGTCTCCCCTCATTGCCTGGGCAAGCGCAAACGAAGCGACCCGGGCGAGGAACATGACAAATGCGTTCACGACACCCTGAATGAGCGCCATGGTCACCATGTCACCGTTAGCGACGTGAGCGATCTCGTGAGCGAGAACTCCTTCCACTTCATCCGCGTTCATCTGATTGAGAAGTCCGGTTGAAACCGCAACGAGTGAATTATTTTTCGAAGGGCCGGTCGCGAACGCATTCACTTCCGGCGATTGATAAACACCAACCTCAGGCATTTTCGAGAGACCTGCTGTCCGCGCGAGCTGATGAACTTTTCTCACGAGCTCACCATACTGACCGCGATCGTCCACGATCTCTACACCCATCATGGTCTTGGCCATGAACTTCGAGAGAAGAAGCGAAATTCCGGAACCAACAAAACCCCACACGAGGCAAAGCCCCATGAGAGCTCCGTAATCAATTCCCTGCGCGGAGAGATAGTGATTGAGGCCCAGAAACTGAACGATGATGGAGATCGTAATCACCACCAGGATATTGGTGAGCATGAAAAGACCGATGCGTTTGAACATTGTTCTAACTCCGTAAAATTTGAGTAATCCTTAAAGACAAGTTAATGGCATTTTGACTCACGTCAAGGGTACCGGAACTCTGAGGCTTGATTCAAATGGAAAAAATCGATAAAAGGGGGTGCTTTTTCATTCACAGAGGGATGAGAAAGGACATTTATGATGCGAGTGGTTAATACAACGCTCTATCATTCTCTTACAAGACATTGTCGGTTATTTTTGGCCTTGTTAAGTTTTTGAATCCTAAGCATGAA
The DNA here is from genome assembly GCA_045805035.1 of Bacteriovoracaceae bacterium. GTDB lineage: Bacteria > Bdellovibrionota > Bacteriovoracia > Bacteriovoracales > Bacteriovoracaceae > Peredibacter. The sequence goes on along the minus strand of JBJMLZ010000163.1, from coordinate 15,213 downwards.
AAGGACTTTTTGCCATGAAACTTCTCAGTCTCGTTTTCACACTCACTCTCATCACATCTACCTCTTGGGGTGCAACTCAATCGGTGCTGGAAGAGTCGCTTTATTTTGATTACCAGAAAGTCATTCTCGATCAGAATTTTTCACAGAAAGGTATGACGGGGTTTTCTTCTTTTGAGCAGGGACTTTTTGTCGATGCTCTCTGGGATCTTGTTGAAGAAAAAAATCCTGAAGCGCTGAAGGCCCTCGATACGCTTCAGACTTTCCACTACGACCTCTACGAAAAACTCCGCATTGGAATTCTTCGCATGAAGTACAGAAATGCTTCTGTTCTTCCCAATGATCTTGTTCAGGAACTCGTAAATGCTCTTCGCGAACCAGATGCTGATCTTAAGCTCATTTACACAATTGCTGCTTACGAATCTGAGCTGACTCAAGCTGGCCATACTGAACTTCTCGCTGCTGCCCGCACTCATCAGGAATTCTTCATCGTCGCTGACGATGCTGACCGCAAGAAAGAACTCACTGATACTCTGGTTGGCGATATCTTCCACAACTCTCCTGATGTAAGTACCTACATGAATGGCGAATACGTGAAAGCAGTTAAAATTTTCATGTTCTGTCGTTCGAATCGTATTTATCCGTGTCTCATGACGATGAAAGATGCACATGGTGAAGTCGTGAGAAACACCGACGGCACACTCTGGACACATAAGGCCCTGGCAAGTGCCAAGACCGGTCTTCCTTATTACAATCGTAACGGCAACACTCCGACTGGGGTGATGACAATTGATTCAGTGATGCCGGTTGCGGATCAGCCGATCTCGTTCGGTAAATTCCGTCGCATGGTTCTGAACTTCATTCCAAAATCTAAAAACGAAACTCTTATTCGCTCACTCATTCCGGAATCAAGCCGCGAAGAAGACTGGTGGAAAGAAGGCGTTACTGCTCGTGACATCGGAAGAAACCTTCTCCGCATTCACGGTACTGGTAAGATCAATCCGGATCCGGATGTCCCTTACTTCCCTTTCATGCGCACGTCAGGTTGTATCGCTCAGAGAGAAAACACTTACGGCGACGTTACTTTCCAGGACCAGCGTGATCTCCTTGATGCCATCATGAAGGCACTGGATCTCGAACCGAAGTTTGAGAACGAGCCGAAGATCAAAGGTATTCTTTATATCGTTGAAATCGATGACACTGATGAAGTCGTGACTCCGGAGGCGCTTGCCTCTTTTGGTATCGAATAATTTCTTGATCACACAAAATCTTCCAAATTATGAACTTCTGGATTCTGGTCTCGGGCGAAAGCTCGAGATCATTTCCGGAATTCGTGTTGTTCGTCCCTCACCTCAGGCCATCTGGAAACCACAGTTAAAAGATGCTGACTGGAACTCGGCCACTTCTCAGTGTGTGCGTACCAAAGATGGCGGCGGAAAATGGGAACACAAAAAAGAGCCGAATCCCAACCTCAGTCTTCCTTATGTGATCGATGGACGCCGCCTCGACTTTCGCCTGAAGTTCACTTCCTTCGGTCATTGCGGAATTTTCTTTGAGCAGATCCCGGTATGGGAATGGCTCTACGCTGAGACAAAACACTTAAAAGAAAAACTCGGTCGTGCGCCGAAAGTCGTGAACCTCTTCGGTTATACCGGTTGCGCCTCGCTCGTCATGGCGGCGGCGGGTGCAGAAGTTTTCCACGTCGACAGCTCCAAAGGCGTTCTTGATTGGGGCAAGGAAAACCAGGTGCTTTCCAAAATCGCCAAGGACCAGGTCCGCTGGGTGCAGGAAGATGCACAGGAATTTTTACGCCACTCCTTTAAAAAGAAATTCACCTACGATGGAATTCTCGCGGATCCTCCGAGCTGGGGCCATGGCGTGAAAAAAGAAGTCTGGGATTTTGAAAAGCATATTCACCTTCTGGTGGATCTCCTGCATTCCGTCCTCAATCGCGAGAACTCCTTCCTCTTTCTTTCGAGTCACACTCAGGGTGTGCAGCCGGAAGCACTTCGGAACATCGTGATGGACCGGCGCTGGAAAGACGTGTCACCGGGAGAGCTTGGCGTGAAACATCAGAACGATTCGCGCGTTTTGCCAGCTGGGATTTACGTCACCGCAAGAAGCTATCAACGGTAATTGTTGTTTGATCTAAAAGTATCCTGAAGTACTTTTCATTCGAAGAACGTGTGAGTACAACCCTCGCCGGTATTGTTTCGAAGAGATGAGTTCCGAAATAGCTACCAACTTTAAAGGGCCCCTGCAGGGGGCCCTTTTTTATTTCCCACCAATCTCAAGATATTAAATTAATCTTAAAACAAGTTGTCTCCCTTTCTCCTCCTCGATAAAAATTTATTTATGAACGGAGTTTTGAAATGGGCACACTACCGCTACTTCATTGTCGCCATGCTGGCGATGCTGCTGTCGTTGCCTTTTCTCTCGCGAGGCCTCTATGAAACGAGCGAAGGGCGATACGCCAAAGTCGCTCAGAACATGGTGGATAGCGGGGATTACTTCGTTCCGCGACTGAATGGAAAAGCGCATCTCACGAAACCTCCTCTCACTTATTGGGTGATCGCGATGGGCCTTAAGTCCGCCGGGCAGAATACGCAAGGAGCGCGGCTTCCGCACGCCTTCGTCTTTATTCTCCTGGCCCTTGTTCTTGTGAAATGCGGAGACCTTCTCGCCTCTCAGGAACTTGGTCTATTAGCGGGAACCATCTTTGCAACCTCACTTTTTTCCTCGCTCGGGTCGATGGCACTCACGACTGATCTCTTAGTGACATTTTTTCACGCGCTTTCGTTTCTTGCGATTCTTCTTGTGAGAGAAAAGAAAACGATTCCGCGCGCGATGCTCTTCTGGGTGGCGGTGGGTCTGGGCTTCCTCACCAAAGGTCCGGTGGCTTTTCTTGTTTTGCCGTTTTTCTTTTTATGGATGAGAGATGAGGCGATCTATCTTTTTACCTCTCACACCTGGCCCTTAGGATTGATGACAGGGCTTTCGTGGTACGCGGGGCTTGAACTCACTTCGCCGGGGATTCTCCGGCAGATGTTCTACGAAGAGATTTATCTTCGCGCGACGACGGATTTCTCGGGCAGAAATCCCTTCTGGTGGGCGCCGTTTGCGGTTTACGTTCCGCCGATTCTTCTCGGTGGAGGCGCCTGGATTCTTGCCGCCTCAAAAAAATCTTTGAACGAAATGCGCGAAGTCTTTCCGTTCCACTGGAGCGCGATGCTTCTGGCCTGGATCATGGGCCTAATGCTCTTTTTCATGCTGGTGAAGAGTCGTCTTCCGCTTTACGTTCTTCCCCTGACAGTTCCGGTGTCACTCCTACTGGCGTGGCTGGTTCTTCATTCACGAAGAAATGTCATGGTTCCGCTTGCGGTGAATCTACTCCTTCTTCTCACGCTCAAAACTTACGGGACATTTTTCCATCAGGATCTGAAGGATGCCGGGCAACTGTCGGGCGCCATCGCAAAAACAGTCGGAGTAAAAACGCGCGTTCATACTTTCAAAGATCAACCGATCCTGGGCCTTGAATTTTATCGGAAAGAAAATGTTGTGCATGTTTCCGGACACACTGATCTGATCAATACGCTTCATGAGGGCGGGCGCTATTTTCTTCTGAAGAAAAATAAAGTGCGATGGTTTAAACAGCTTCTTCCGCAAGTGTATTCCGCAAAACGAGTGGAGAAGTTCGGTCCGTATCAGCTCGTGGAAATTGCGGTGAAGGTGCCTACAAACCCTGTCGGAACCATTCGGTGAGAATCGCAGTCGTGGCGTTAGAGACGTTGAGACTCTCGACATTTCCGGTACCAGGAATCGAAATCAGCTCATTCATTTTCTTCATGAGTTTTTCCGAAAGTCCTTTTCCTTCCGCACCTAAAAACACCAGCGATTTATCCGGAAACTCAGTTTCGTAGATTGATGTCCCTTCGTGTGAACTCGTAGCAAAGCTCTTGAACTTTTTTGTTTTAGCGAGATCCATGACTTCCGCCCAGTCAGAAATGTGAACGGCAGGAACACTTTCTGCTCCTCCTTCAGCGGTACGGACGGCGGCAGCGGAATTGGCGACCGGAACTTTTGCCTGATAAACAATACCGGTGACACCGAAGTGCGCGGCACTTCTCATGATGGCACCGAGGTTGTGGGGATTTTCGACTTCTTCAAGTGCCAAAATAAAAACTCTTCCTTGTTTGGTGAGAAGATCCTTCACCGTAGGAATGGGACGTGCCTTCACGAGGAGAACGATGCCTTCGTGATGCGTGGCCTTGGAAATATTATCGAGCTCTTCGGATTCAACGACGTGATAAGCGAGCTTATTCTCCACGAGATAACGGATCATCTTCTTGAATTCGAAGACCCCGTCCTGAGTGAGATATGCGCGGATAATGTCCTGCGGGCGTTTTTCAAAGAGCTTCTGGCACGCGTGGCGGCCATAGACCTTCATTTCGGCGTTCTTTTTCATTCCTCTAGTATATACTAGACACATGCTGACTGCCTATCTCGCCATTCATGACTTTGAAAAAGAACTCGAGCGCGAATTCGAAGTGAGAGGTGTCACTGTTGTCGAAAAAAAAGACCGGGTCTATCTTGTCGAGGGAAATGGCCCTGATCTCATCTGGGCACAAGTGACGGCAAGAAAGCTTGAGCGGATCGGGATCGCTTCCATCAATGATGGCGTGAAAAAATTGAAGGCCATGGGCCGCAACTGGGCCCTCTTCACCGTGGGCCATCACCGGCGCGCGCAGCTCATTCAGGACGAACTTCCGAAATACAACACCAAACCAATTCCTTTCCGCGCGCCACTCCCGGAAAAACCAATGGGCCTCTGGACGTTGTGGGACCAGAATGAAATTCTTGCGAGTCAGACGACCTCATCGCCGTTTGCTTTAGGGGCGATGGACTTTCTGGAAGACAAAGTCATGCCACCTTCACGTGCGTATTTAAAGCTCTGGGAATTTTTCACGGTGTATGCGCCGGAAGCTAACGGCAGCGGCACTGCGATCGATGTCGGTTCCTGTCCGGGTGGCTGGACCTGGGTATTGCGAACCATGGAATTTGATAAGACCATCAGTGTGGATAAAGCGCCGATTGAAAAGCGTATCATGGATCTCGGAAAGATTGAGTTCCGCCAGGAAAGTGCCTTCGGACTTGATCCGAAAGACTTCGGCGAGATTGAGTGGTTTTGCTCCGATATCATCTGCTATCCGGAAAGGTTACTCAATCTCGTGAAGAAATTCATGGATTCGGGAAAAGTTAAAAACTTTGTCTGCACGATCAAGTATCAGGCAGAGACGGACTGGGAAAATACGCTGAAGTTTCTTGAGATCCCTGGTTCAAGGATTGTTCACCTTCATCACAATAAGCATGAAGTGACGTGGTTTGTGAAAGGCGTAATATGAAATATTTTGAGACCGGAAAAACGGTTCGACTGAAACTCATCCGCGACGTCTCCAGGCACATCAAGCGCGGCAATCCCTGGGTGTTTTCAGATGCGGTTGAAAAACTGAAGGCGCAGGACGGATCATATGCCATTCTTGCGAGTCACAAGGGTGAAGTGCTCGCGCATGGTTACTATTCACCGAACATCAATCTTGCTTTCCGGGTTTTACATCTGGGCGATAAGAAGTTCAGCGATGAGATGGTGGAAACGCGAATTTCCCGGGCCATCGAAAATAAAAAGCATCTTCTGACTGGCGATAATAAATGCTTTCGCGTTTTAAATGGCGAGGGTGATGAACTTCCGGGAATCGTCGCTGACTATTACGACGGTGTTCTGGTGCTGAAGCTCGACGGGACTGCGTCCGAGCTTTTCTGGAAGAAAGAAGCGATCGCTGAATTTTTCATGAAGCAGGAAGAAATCAAAGTCTCCTGTGTCTATTTTAAAAGAAAAAACAAGGAAGAAGAAAAAGGTCTGATTCTCGCAGGTGAATGCGAAAATCTCACCGACCTCGAGTTTCTTGAGCACGGAGTAAAGTTCCGCACCAATATCATCGATGCCGCGAAAACCGGATTTTTTCTGGATCAACGAGAGAACAGAAATTTCATCCGCTCTGTCGCCAAAGACAAAACGCTCCTGAATCTTTTTGGCTATACCGGTGGATTTTCCATTTACGCGGGCCTGGGTGGCGCAAAGAAAGTCACCACCGTTGACATCGCTCCTCACGCGATCAAGGCGAGTCAGCATAACTGGGAAATTAATCTCCTTTCGCCGGAGCTTCACGATGCCGTTTGTGAAGATGCCTTTCAGTTCGTCGACAATGCGATCAAGGAAAAGAAATCCTGGGACATTGTGATCACGGATCCGCCCTCGTTTGCGCCGAACCAGAAGGCGCGCGAAACAGCAAAAGAGGCGTACATCAAAATTTTTGCGGACTCTTTGCGACTCGTGAAAGACGGTGGCTTTTTTGCGGCCTCCAGCTGCTCGGGCCACATTGCCTTTGAAGAGTTCATGGAGATCGTGCAGGAAGCGCTCTCAAAATCCCGACGTCGCGGGAAAGTCCTTCTCGTGAAAGGTCAGCCGGAAGATCATCCGTTTCCGCTGGCGTTGCCGGAAATGAGATACTTAAAGTTTGTGTACCTTCAGGCGTTCAAAGATTAGTGTGACTGAAACTCTGACCAGAATCGACTTCTTCCGCCGATAAACATCGCCATCGCAAACATTCCTCCGAAGATCCAGAAGAGATGGAACTCCGGCGCTTTACTTTCGCCGACGAGAAAAAACATTCCCCACAGCACGATGGGAAGTAGACACGAATAAAGACGATAGCGGCCCCAGATCCACCAGATCTCCTCGCCTTTTAAACCGAGATAAGTAACGAGCGCTCCAGAGGTCACGAAAACCCATCCGGACAGAAGGCCACTGCCCCAGGCACCAAGGCCTTCAAAATATCTTTCGATGTCCACTGCCTTATAGATTCCGATGTCGAACTGATGGCAGAACGTGAGCGAGAAAAAGCTTCCGAGAAGGAGATAGCCGATAAATTTTCCGCGTATGACATTTGCGCGAAAGGAAAGCTGAATGTCTTTTTTCACCTCGAAGTCGAGATCATGCGAGGGCGATTCTATCGAAGCGGTGTTGGGATTGTGTCCCTCGCGCTCCGTTTTCCTCCCCAGAGAACGGAACTTTTCATCCATGCGCTGATCAAGAATGGCAAAGAACCACGGAAGAAAGGGCCTTCCGTCATAGGCAGAGCGATGTTCATGAAGATGGCGCCAGACCTTACGGTAAAACTCATCCGCCTCAGCATCACGAAGATGTTTTTTCACGAAACCGTACACCATCGGAGAAATTTTTTCATAGAGACGTTCAAACGCCTCATCACTCCCCTTCTGGTATGCGGTCATCAAGCTTTCTTCTGTCATTGGAGCTGCGACACCCGTTTAAAGTTCATCCAGATCTGCGACTTCAGGAACTCAAGATCAATGCCCATTTTCTCCGAAGCCCGCAGATAAATTTCATGAATATCCAGATGCTTCTGGGCATCTGTCTCAAGGAAAATATTTGTGAGCGGCAAAGTCGGCAAAAGTTCGCGGATCTGCGGAGAATTATCAATCGAAATGCCGAAAGAAAAATAACAACCAGGATGAAGGCGCAGAAGATCCTTGGCAAGCTGCTCATTTCCGCGGAAGTCGTGAAAGATCCATGGACTCTTCGGCGGAGTTTTTTTCAGGATCGAGAGGAAATCTGATCCGCTGCGGACGTTATGAATCACCAGCGGGAGATTGTAGTCATCCGCAAGCTCGCGGTGCCAGTGAAAGAGCTCAGTCTGAAAATCAACCGTCTCCGGAACCGCGCGATCAATACCGGTCTCGCCGATCGCCCAGAGTTTTTTGTCCTTCACCATCGAATGAAGGTGATCCTGAAGACCAAGAATTTCAGTGCGGGTAAAGTCTTCGGTCCACCAGGGGTGGATGCCGCCGCATGAATAATTGCCGTGGGATTTTTCGGCGGAGATGTCTTCCATCGAGAGAGATTCTACTGCCACCGCGTCCTCGTAATGAGAACGACGGTGGGTGTGAATATCAAGATAAGGAAGACGTTCCAAGATTAGTTACAGTAGACCGAGTGAGAGACGCTTTCGATGGTCGCGTTGAGAGTCATCGGACGATAAGTGCGATAGAGCGATCCGCGCGGGAAAATGTACTCGTTGATATTGAGGGTTTCGCGGCGATTCTGATCCAGGTCAAGATAGATCGGCCCCCAGCAAACAACACTGCGGTCATTCGTATTCCAGGCGTCCACTGTCACCGACGTGCGGTTGTTGTAGACGTGCGGAAAAACCATCATCTGTGCAAATGCGGCCGTGGCACTAACCAAAAGAACGACGGCGAAGATAATTTTTTTCACGGGAACCTCTTAGAAACAGTAAACGTTGCTGTTGATGTACTCGATCACTTTGCCTGGTTCAGCAAAGTATGTGCGGTGGATAGTTCCACGGTGCCATGCTAGCTCATAAACGCGGACGTAGTCAGATGAGTTGTCATTGTAACGGATGTCGATTGTGCCATTGCATCTTTCGTCACGGTCAGAGTTGTTCCAGTAATCAAGAGAGATGGTAGAACCGTTGTTGTAAACCTGTGGGTATCCAGCGAAGGCCGAAAGCGAAGCCAAAAAGAGGCAAAGGGTTAGCAGAGTTTTCATAGATACTCCTAAATTGTGGGATGCGACAAATTAAAGAACTTAAGTTCTCTTTTTCTTATTTAACCTCGACTGAATTGGAGTCGTCTACTAACCTCAGGATAATTTGAGGTGCCCCTATGAACATGATCGACAAAGAATTAGAAGCTTACTGCATTCAGCATTCGTCTGTTCCTTCGGAACTCGCTAAAGAGCTCCAGGACTACACAAAGAAAAACGTCCACGGAAGCCAGATGCTCATTGGTGAAATGGAAGCATCGGTCCTTCGGTTTCTCATTGGCCTCGGGAATGTGAAGAAGGTGGTCGAATTCGGAACCTACACGGGTTATTCGGCGCTCGCGATGGCGGAGGCCCTTCCTGATAACGGGAAGGTCTGGACCATCGACATTAACAAGGAAACGACTGAGCTTGCGAAGAGTTTCTGGAAGAGATCTCCGCACGGAGAAAAAATTGAGCTTATCCAGAAGCCGGGCCTTGAGGCGATGAAGGAGCTTACAGAAAAATACGATCTCATCTTCATTGATGCTGATAAAAATAATTACTCCAATTACCTCAATTGGGCACTTGAGCATCTTTCTGAAAATGGAATGATCGTTTCCGATAATACTTTGTGGTCGGGCCGCGTGATCAAATCTGACGGAGACAAGCAGACGGAATCCATCATCGCGCACAACACACGCGCAAGACACCTCTCGGGTTACACCAAAGTTCTTCTGCCGATCAGGGATGGAATGTATTTGATAAAAAAAGACCGGGCGTGAACCCGGTCCTTGAAACTTTTTAGTAAGCAGTCACGTAAGACGTAGAAGAAGTTTTCGAGTTGCCTTTGGCATCGTAAGCACGGGCGTAAACGGAAAGATTAGTTCCATTCACCATCCGGATACTGCAGCTATAAGGCGCAGTGGTGTCTGTGCATTTGAGCGATCCCTTGTAATAGAAATTCACCTTCGTCACACCAATATTATCAGAGGCCGTCGCAGTCGCGGTGAAGTAAGTGTAACGCTGGATCTTGGACCCGTTCGCAGGTGATGTGAGTGTGATCGCGGGCGGAGTTGTGTCAGTAGTTGCGACCGTAGAGGAACTCGTGATCGTCATCGATTTTGAGCTGGAGGCCCCGTCATCATCGGTCACGGTGAGGGTGGCAGTGAATGTGCCGGCGTTGTACGTGTGACTGACATAAGCACCTGTCGCTGAACTACCATCACCGAAATTCCACTGATACGAAATGATGGTCCCGTCCGCGTCCGTGGAAGAACCGGCATCGAAGTTCACCGCCAGTGGAGCAGTCCCTGAATACGGAGTGGCAGTGAAACCAGCGACGGGAGAAATATTGGAACTGTACGGATCATGCACGAGAGCGAAAGTACCGGTTGTGTTGTCCGCATAAACAGTGCCTCCGAGTGAAGCGTTCGCCTGGGTTGCATTTGTCTGATCAAGAAGGATAAAGCTCTTGAGATACGCCGGTGTTCCCGAAGCATTGTCTCCAAGAAGGAGATAAACTTTATTCTGAAGCGTGCTTGAGATCGGAAGATCAGTCACGTCAAAGACAAAAGTTCCGTCGATCGCACTCGACGTTCCATTGAATGCCATCGCCCCACCCTTGTTCATGAGCGCGAAAGGAGTGTAAGTCGATTGCGGTGAACTGTAGCTTGAGTCACTCGAGCCAAATTTTACTGAGAGCTGATTTCTCAAAGCGTGATTCACGGTGAACTTCGCAAGATACTTCGGACGATAAGGATTTCCCGAAGTCGCTTTCGGAACCATGTGGTAAGCAACATTTCCCTGAAAAGCAGCGACACGGCCGTAAGACGGGCCTCCGGAAACGGCAGAGACACCTTTGAGTGCATCGTAAGCAATCCACATAAAGCCAGCGTTCCCCCAGGTGGTTCCCCAGGAGTTCGCGATTTTCAGCACACCTTTTTCGCCCGCATCAACAACATTGTTGTTATTGAGATCGACCCAGGATGAATCGTCATAACCCACGATCGTCATGGCGTGACCGCCGTTTTGCCCATTCATGTAGGTCATGACTTTCTGGCCCGCGCCGGTACCGGTTTTGATTGTGGAGTACACCCACGAATTAATATATGTTCCGTAGGTCACAACATAGCCGTTCGTGAGAAGCTGCTTGATCTGATCAAGGCCAGTCTGCGTGTCGACGTTGTAGATGTATTGAACCGCATTTGTTCTGCCGGGAATTCCCGCCTGCCAGTGATCAGGATTTGTATCCCACGATTTGTAGTCGGAGTTTTCCGGGAAATTGGCGTTGCTGATACAGCCGTGCTTCTGAAGCATGGAGAAAGCATCGGAAAAGTAAGCGCCGTTATCAACACCGTTATTAATCATGTTGTAGAGAAATTTCGCTGAACATTTATTCGTCTGATCAGTCGTGTTGTTCGCATATCCAAGAGTGAGAGCAAGATTGTGCGAATGCTGGTAGTATCCCATCGCCCATCCCACGCAGTTATTCACGGTCTGTGAACGAATCGGCGGGAAGGCAGCGAGAAGAGAATTATCGATCGCAGCGGGAACAGTTCCGGCGAAGAAATCAGTTCCGGTTGCGGTGGCGCCTCCGGAAAAATCATTCAACTCCTGATCGACGACCGTTTCTTTCCCATTTTCTTTCACCACCGAAGAATCCAGCGGCGCGAGTCCCTTCTCTTTTCTTGCTTCATTGGCACGGGCAAAACCGAAAGCATTCGGACGAATGCTCTTGATCCGTCTCATGCCGAGATCTTTTTGCATCGACAACAATTCTTTTTTCGTGATCGGTTTCAGACCGGTTTTCTGTGCCCAGGCCGTCGTGGCCAGTGACAAAACGGCAATTGCAGTTAGTGCAGTTGTGCGCATGTGCTTCACTCCTTCCATGGTGTGGATTGTTTAAAAAATTTTTCACATTATGCGGGGAAGTAGTGGCGAGGTGTTAGTGAAATGGACAATGGTCAGTTAAAAATTCACGAAATCAGTCGGAATATTCAGCACAGACTCTGAATGTGAAGTGAGTGTGGAAACATTTCCAGATTAGTGTGGCAAGGCCTGGCTGGCGCCGTTACTACCTGGTGTGGTGAACTGCATGTTGGTAGCGTCCACTTGCTCCTGCGCCTGTTCAGTTCGGTAAGACTGCTGCTTTTGAGCGCCTGAATCCCAGTTAGAATCAGAGCTCACGGTCCTCGTATTTTTATTCGCGCATGAGAAGACTAAAAGTAAGGCAATGATTGTTTTCATTCATACCTCCTTCGAAAATTGTACGAGCGCGTCCGCAATTTTACTATTTTCCGAGTTAGTGCGTTTTTAACAAGCTTGAGTTTTTCTCAAGATTCAGGTTTGCTCCTTTTCAAAATACGCTGCGACCATTTTAATTCACCTTCCCTCGGGACTCTTCATGAAGGAGGTCTACTTGAGAAAAACAGAAATGGCGGTAGTTGCTTTCGCCCTTTTTCTCTTCGTTTTAGCAGGGCCACTGACGGCACAAAAAGAAATCAGACAAGACGATGTTGTCCGCCAGGAACAACAAGCGGAAGCTGAAGAATTTATCGCCGGGCCGGGAGAATCTTACAAAGTAGTCTTCCGGGCGGGAAATAACCGCGAAGACTCAGTGGCAGACATTCTGTGGCTGAAAAAAGCAGCAGAAGTGGCCATTGATGCCGGGATTCCTCACTTCAATGTCACTAAGAAAAAACAAACCCGCGAATTTAACCGCAACGTCCATCGACGACTGAACGTCGTGGAAGGTGTCATCGAGCTCGACAACGATCCGATGAAGGCCGAGTATGACGCCAATGAAATTCTTTCGCTCGTACTGCCGGAATTCCCACGGTAGTCAGCTGATTTTTTTTCTTCTCATTCTTCTGCCCGTTTTCGGGCACGCTTCTCCCATGCTCGATTTTCCATGGGAGCCGACTTCGGATCCGGTCATCATGTCGGGAAATTTCGAAAGAGACCTCGATCGTCTCCCGAAATCCGGAAGTGTGCCGTCAGACGGGCGTTTCTGGTCCGGTGATTACTGGGCCCTGAACAAAGGGAATATCAATTACCGATGGCACTCACCAAGACCCACGGGTTTTGGTTTGCGCTCACCCGGCGCCGATGAAGTCCGGAACATGACTCTGGCAGAGCTTTCGCATCTCTCCCCGTCGGAAAAATTCGATATCATGAACAGTCGCTACGATTATCCCCTTCGTCATGAAGTGGAAAAGATCGCGAATCCCAATGCGGATATCTGGGAAGGAATTTGTCACGGATGGGCACCGGCCTCCATGAATCACCGCGAGCCATTCGCAAAGGGCGTGAAGAATAATGAAGGTATCCTCATTCCTTTCGGCTCTTCGGACATCAAGGCGCTCATCTCCTATTACTATGCCAACGGTTTTTATGCTGACAATCACCAGATGGGGAGACGCTGTTATCCCACCGGTGGACATGATTGCGATGAAGATCTGAACGCAGGTGCCTTTCACATTGTCCTGACAAACAAAGTGGGCCTTCATGGAGAAGGTTTCATCATCGACATCAAAGCGGGACCGCAGGTGTGGAATCACCCCATCATTAATTTTCAATCACAAGCAGTGGCGCAAGACGGCCCGATCAGAACATCTGCACCTGGCACAGTAAGAAGAATAAAATTCCAGACGCGCGTAAGAGTCGTTCTTGGCACGGACAATTACTGGGAAACTGTTCGCGGAACTTCCGCGCAGAAAGAAACGAATCTCAATTATGTTTACTATCTCGATCTCAATGCGGACAACGTCATCATCGGCGGTGATTGGGAGTCTACAGATCGTCCGGATTTTCTCTGGATTAAACTTCGCCCGCCGCAGTTTCAGGGAATGTGGTCGCGGCTCGGCATTCTTCTGAACGACTAGGGTCTTGTCAGGACTCCCTGAGCATCCGTAGCGTACCTCCACCTAAAAACATAACGGAGGTTTACGTGAAACTTTTATTCCTATTATTTTTTTTCCCGGTGATAGCATTTGCATCTCCGATGATGAAACTGCCGTGGCAGTGGTACTCAGATCCCAACATCATGTCTTCAGATCTCGAGAGAAACTTTACCAAGCTTCCCCTTGAAGGCCACATTCAGGATGATCAGCGTTTCTGGTCAGGTGACTACTGGGCCCTGAACCGCGGTAACATCAACTACCGTTGGCACTCGCCTCAACCAGCGGGCTTTCGCCTTCGCTCGCCGACAATTGAAGAAGCAAAGTTCATGAGTACGGAGCAACTTTCCTATCTTTCTCCCTCGGAAAAATACGATCTTTATACCGGCAATTACACTTATCCCCTGAGGCAAGAAGTGGAAAAGATCGCAAACAGAAGAGCGGAGAGCTGGGAAGGAATCTGTCACGGTTGGGCACCCTCCACCATGAATCACAAAGAACCTACGGCGAAAACTCTCGTGAACGCCGACGGGATTTCTATTCCCTTCGGTTCATCGGACATTAAGGCCCTTCTTGCCTATTATTATGCCGATGGGTTTGAATCTCCCACACATCAGATGGGCTGGCGCTGTTATACCGATGATTACTATGAGAACTATGAGGAATACTGCGAAGACGATCTGAACGCAGGCGCATTCCACATGGTGATCGCGAATAAAATCGCCTTACGCAACGAAGGTGTGATTGTGGACATCATGCGGGGAGCTCAAGTCTGGAATCATCCGATCGTGAGTTATTCTTCACGCGTGATTAAATATAAGAACCGTGCGCACGATTCGGCTCCAGGAACAGTGAGAAGAGCGAAGATTGAAACCTACGCGAAGGTTGTTCTCACGACCAGAAACTCATGGTTACCGGTGAAAGGTACGCCGGACCAGAAAGAGACCTCAAAAAAGTATGTCTATTGGCTGGATCTCGATAAAGATAACAATATTCTTGGCGGTGAATGGAAATCCGACGATCGTCCGGATTTTCTCTGGGTGAAATATAAACCCGCAACGTTTGAAGGAACACTATCGAGATTGCCTGAGCTGTTGAATGATGATCCAGCTCAACCATGAGAAAAAAAGGGCCGCGAATGCGGCCCTTCTCTTTCAATTAAAACTGATATTTTGCCCCTACAGTCCAGATCCAGGTATAGTAGTGATCGATACTGCCGGTATCGAATACATAGTTGCTGTAATCAACTCTCGCATTCACAAGAAGATCCTGTGAGAGAGCATACTCTGGGCCGGTCCCAAGATTGTAGATCGTCAACGGGGCCACGTCGCTCTTAAATCCTTCAGCATCTTTACTGTTTTGAATGCTTACAAACTGGACTGAGGCGAGCGTACGAAGGAACAGCTTATTGTCTGAGAGATTATTCAGGAGCGATCCCTGAAAAAGCCAGCTATTGTAGGGATCGTTGGTATCAGTCGCCTGATCCTGGAATCTGCTTTCCGATTTAAATGTGCGTGAATAGAGGGCCTTGAAAGCATATTGCATGTCTGTATGTTTCTGACCGACTTCAAAACCCAAGAAGGCCTGTGGACCGCCAAGTAGTTCAACGTCGTTTCTTCCTTTTGCATTTCCATTTCCACCTAAGCTCATTGTGGAATCTCCCGTCGAGAAGATATAGCCACCGAGAAGGTCAAAGAT
>JBJMLZ010000162.1:0-6929 GCA_045805035.1 Bacteriovoracaceae bacterium | reverse complement strand
CCACCCTCTTCGTAACCAACATAACCCGCAGGAGCACCGATGAGCTTTGCTACCGAGTGCTTCTCAGAATATTCAGACAAATCAAAGCGCACGATGTTTTCTTCATTATCAAGAAGGTATTGTGCGAGTGCCTTCGCGGTCTCCGTTTTACCCACACCCGTTGGCCCCAAGAGAAGGAACGAACCGAGTGGACGGGTTTCATCCGATAGACCCGCGTACGATGCAATCAGCGTTTCTGCAATCTCATGAAGTGCCTCATGCTGGCCGAAGACACGGCGATTGAGGAAATCTTCGAGACCAAGAATGGAATCTTGTTTCGACTTCAGAATTTTTTCCACCGGAATTCCGGTCTGGCGTGAAATGACCTGCGCGATATGTTTTTTCCCGAGAACCCAATCGTTCTGAAGGCCAGCAAGTTCTTTTTCCGTCTGCGGAATAAGCATGTACTTTATTTTCGATGCCTCCTCGTAATTCCCGCTTCTCTGGGCAGTATCAAGATCAAAAGTCAGGCGATCAAGACGACTCTTGATCTCGGCGACTTTTTTCAGGGCCCCCACTTCTTTTTCCCAGTGGGCCTTGCCCTCCGCGAATTCTTTTTCAAGCTCAGCGATTTCCTTTTTCAGGTCTTCGTTGTCTTTTTCCATCTGCGCGTAGATTTTTTTCGAACGAAGCTCACCTTCAAGCTCCACGAGCTTGGCGGGCATTGCTTCGGCAGAAAGTTTCAGCGCACTCGACGCTTCATCCAGAAGGTCGATAGCTTTATCCGGAAGATTCTTGTCGGTGATGTACTGATCAGACAAGAAGACCGCATTGTAGATCGCGTCCTCGGAGATCTTGATCCCGTGATGGGCCTCCATCTTCGGACGAATGCCCATCAGGATCTCGACTGAGTCTTCGCGTGAAGGCTCGTTCACCGGAACAGAACGGAACCTTCTTTCCAGCGCCGGATCGTTCAAGATGTATTTCTGATATTCATCAGAAGTGGTGGCACCAATACAATGGAGCTCACCCCGCGCCAGTGCAGGTTTAAGTAAGTTGGCGGCGTCCATCGCGCCGTCGGTGCGTCCTGCTCCGACGAGCTGATGGATTTCGTCGATGAAGAGGACGACTTCGCCCGCCTTCGACTTCACAAATTTAAGAAGGTTCTGAATTCTTTCTTCGAAGTCACCGCGATATTTTGTGCCCGCCATGAGCGAGCCCATCTCGAGTGAGTATACGGTTTTGCCCTTGAGCACGTCAGGCACTTGTCCTTTTACGATCTGCTCTGCCAGTCCTTCGACAATGGCCGTCTTTCCAACTCCAGCGGGGCCCACGAGAACTGGATTGTTCTTGGCCCTTCTGCCCAATATCTCAATGACGGATCGGATTTCTTTCGTGCGTCCGATAACGGGATCAAGCTTGCCACTTTCGGCGAGCTCATTGAGGTTAATAAGAAAGGAGGGTACCTCCTGTTCTTCTGCCGCCTCGGAGAACTTAGAGTAGTCCACCTGAAGCTTCGGAAAAAATTTCGGAAGATGTTTAATGAGATGTTTCTCAGAAACTTCCCCCTTCCCTTCCTGGGCGGCATCACCGCTGGCAAGCGTGATCCATTCCTGGAGCTTGGCACTCGTGCGAAGATTTTCAATCGTCACGTTGGAAGTTGTGCGCGGGAGAGCGTTGAGAAGTCCTTCGATCTCTTTCAGATTATCTTTCATCGCTTTCGAGACATACGAAGACTTGTTCATCACAAGCCCATAAAGAAGATGTTCAGGAGAGAGCTCCGTATTCTTCCGTTTAAGCGCCTCAGATTGGGCGATATCGAGCGAGCCCATAACTACTTGATCAAACTTATTCATATAGAGGTACTCCTGTATAAGGTCTTGCTCCTAAGATGGTAGCAACGGGCCCCATGTCAAGGAAAGCGGTGTGGAAAATGCCAATCTTCAGAGGCGCCCGATCGGCCTTCGTGCCCCGACAATTCTCCTGATAGCACTTACTTAGAAAATACACCCGGGTACCTGAGAATTCCCTGATGATAATCAGCACATCAGAGGTAACTGCATGAAATTTTCCGGTGCGCTTTCTCTTCTTCCTGAATCCGTCCGCATGAAACTCCACCGTCTTCGTCATCCCGCTTCGGACGTAGCAGATGGATTGTCATTCGTACTCGCCGGAACAAAGGCGGAACGTGACCATGCTTATTCGCTCCTAAAAAAAGCTTCCGAAAAGCGCGATCCGAAAGAAGAGTTTCGTTTAAACAAGTGGTCCTTCCTTCCCTGCTCTGCTGTTCTTCTCTGTAAAAGAGGGGAAGAAATTCTCGGCGCAGTTTCTCTCGTTTTCGATGACGGCTTCGGTCTTCCCAGCGAGCATCATCAGGACCTCGGACGCTTCCGTCGCAAAGGCCAGCGCCTGGTAGAGATTGTGGGGATCGCTTTCAAGCGCGATGACGTGTTTCTTCCGCTTTTCCGTTTTGCCTTTGAATACGCTCACCGCGTACTTCGCGCTGATGGCCTCATCATCATGGACTTCAATCGCGAACCGATCTTTGCTGACATCCTGAAATTCAAATCTCTCGTCGATGGAAAATTGATCCGCCCTGAGCACGTTCCGGAAGGAAGAAATTACCCGAAGGTCCTTCTCTTTGAAGGTCTTGAGGCCATCTATCAGACGTTGTACGGAAATCTTCACCAAGACTCGAATTACCATCACTACTTTTTTGCGAAAAAGTTTTCCGAGTTCCAGTTACCGAAAAGAAAATTCCAGCTTTCTGCATTTCCTCTTCTTTCTCCGGATCAGTTCCGTCACTTCCTCGTCGGGAAGTCTGTGATCGAGAGACTTTCGCACAAGGAAAGACTCTGCCTCGCGGATACTTATGCCTTCTCCGGACTTCGCGAAGAAATTCTCGCCGGCCGCAAACCCGGTTATCACCGTTCCTCTCCGCGGATTCCTGTGCGCTATAAGGCCTCTGTGGTGAACGCCGATTCAAGTCTCATCAAATACGGTGAAGTCCAGCAGATCGCCATCGGTGGGCTCTCACTGAACGTTGCTGATCTTGATTTTACTGTCGGAGAAGAAATCTCAGTGGTAGTGGATCTGGATAATCGCTCAAGAGTAAAAGTGAAAGGCCATGTCGTGTGGACGAACGGACAGTCGGCAGGCGTGAAGCTCGAGGAACCTCCTCGCCCATGGCAGGAAATCAACGAATATGCATGGGCAGCACTGGGAATGAGAGCAGAAGTCAGAGCGGCTTAACTCTCTTTTTTCCACTCACGTCTTTTTCCAGCTCAGTGGTAAGTGACTCGCCGGCAAGAATGCCGGCGTATTTTTTTTCAGTCGCTTTATCCATCCCCCGCTTCATGACTTGATAATCTTCTAGATGATTTTCGTGGCAGACCTGCCACTCGAAGCTGAATTTCGTTTCGGGAAGTACGCGCACGAGGCGCTCCTTCGTGCGTGGATATTCTTTTCTGGAGAAGGCCTGCACGGTTAAAGGAAGGAGTTTGCGATCTAGCCGCATGATTTGCGAGAGGCGCTCGACATCCGGATCGTGCTTCACGTGAATGAACTGATGGCACCAATCGTTTGTTCCGAGCATCGGACACTCAGTTTCTTCCGGACACGGGTAGAGAACATGAAATCCGGATTTCAGAAGCTCGCGGCGGATATTGAGCATCTTTGCGAAGAACTCTTTGGTTCCAGGCTCGATAAAGAGAATGTGCTCGGGAGAATATTTTCTGATGTAATCAAGTGCCACCGCTTCGCCCATCTCATTTGCCGAATGTCCAAAGAGAAGAACCGAAGGTGAAGTCGCCGTCCCCGTTTGCTTCATTTCATCCGGAGAAAAAAGCCCGTCCCAAAGTTTTCTCGCCTGCGCACGCATGACCGGTGAAGTTTCGATCTGAAGAGCATTGGCCTTTCCGAAGAGTTCTCTCCACGCAATACTGAAAGTTCCGGGACCCGCGCCGAGATCAACCAAAGAACAATTCTGTATATCTTTGATCCAGTCTTCCGGCATCCATTTCATCACCGCTGATAACTTGGGAATATTGGTGAGAAGATAAAAAGCAGTGTAGGCCGAAACGAGGCGCTCGTCTTTCAGGTAATCGCCGATTTTCTCGCGCTCGGTAGTGAACTTCCGCGAGATTTCTTCAATCGCTTTTAAGAGATCGCTTTCATGGGGAAACGAATAGAGTAAATGCGGAAGGAGATCAGCAAGTTTCATCAGACTTCACTGTACCTTCGATGTCGATGCAGTGTTTTTTGAACTTACCAAGACTCTTTTTGATGTTGTTATAAAGTGATTCGCACTCCGAAGCGTCGAGCATGAAAAAGATCCCACCGTCACGTGGGCCGATGTAGATGCCGTTCATGAAACTCTGACAATCCAGGAGTACTTTTTCTTCGAGCTGAGTTTTCAGGATAAAACTCTGGCGCATGCCCGGTTCATTCTGCATGCTGGAGACTTTCACAATGTCGGCAAGTGCGGGGAAAGAAAATAAAACGAGGAAAAGTGCAGTTTTCATAATGTCTCCGATACCTTCTCTTCGAAGGATGCGGAGAATAAATGAAAGACATCACCTGGTGCTTAAGCGAAGGGCAAAACTTGCCTACGGAACGACCCGGATCCAGGTATTAGCGACACCGTATTTCTTTACCAGGGCGTTCAAACGACGGGCATTCTCAGAGTGAATGCGTACGCACCCATGAGACAGCGGCACAGTTCCGAGGCGAGAGATATTGCCCCAGGTATCTCCACCAGTAGTTCCGTGGATCGCAAATCCGCCTTTAATGAACATCGCAAACGGCATGTTCCCAAAACCGTTCCAATCCCCGCCCGGATAAGCAGAAGAAGAGTAGCGCTGGAAAACCCGCGCATCAGATTCCAGGTGACGATCAAAGTTTGGCGTCTCATGTCCCGCCATGCCTGTGCTCACTTTCCAGCGGCCATTGCCATCACTTTTTCCAAGTTCAAACCGAACACCGTCTCTGTCGACCGCGCCGTCTTTGATATTTCTACCTTCAATATAAATGTCCGCACGCTGGTCAGATTTATCGACGTAGATATAGATGGGACAAGTTTCGCGCATACAGTTTGATTTCAGGTTAACGAGCTCAGGGTTAATCGACATGTCCTGACCCACGCTGTTCATCTTATCGAGCTCAGAAAGCTCTTCTGGGGTGATATTGTGCGAATCAAGATCGCTGGAAACCACCATGCTCGCAAACGACGATAAAGAGCTTACGGCCATAGCGATAAGAAAGAGGTTCCTGAAGTTCATAACATCTCCACATGAAAACGATTTAACCTACCTTTAATTAACATAGAGGGCCCGCTGGAGGGCAATACGTGTAAAAAGGATAGTGTCTAAACTTTAGACACCCCCTCCGTAAGATTTATCAGAGCAAGACTCCTTAAAAAAAATCCATCCTACAATCCACCCATAAATATGAATCACAAAACGTGACTCGATAAAGAACACTCAAAGGAGTATTGGATGAAATTCACTCTAGGTATGATCCTTATGTTAACTGCAGGCCTCAGCTTTGCTTCAACAGAAGTAAGAGAACTCTCTGCGGAAGAAATGTCAGCAGACGTTGCTGAGATGAAGGCCCTCAATGGAATTGATAACTCCATCGACAATGCCCGTATCAACTACGTTCCTGCAAAATCGGTCGGAAAAATCATCATCAAAGTTCACCTGATCTCACCTACTAACCCGACAGAACATCTTGAAGTTTTCCGTCAGAACTCTGAGAATCCTGATAACCTCTCTCCTCTGAATATCTTTGAAAACGGTGCTACGAACAGAGCGCTCGTTTCAAGTGCAAACTTCAACAAGTTCCAGAACTGCGGTAAAACGAAGAACCGTCCATGTACGACTCCAACTGGTGATTTCAATATCGATCTCATGGAAGTCATGCACCACTCTTCACGTTTCCAGAACGCTCCAATGCCTTGGTCGATGTTCTTCATGGGTAGCGTAGGCATCGCCATCCACGGAGCGACTCCTTCTGAGTACAAAGATCTTGGCAAGAAAGCTTCTCACGGTTGTATCCGCATTCACCCAGACAACGGCCACCTTCTTTTCAATCTCGTGAAGTCTGAAGGCGGAACTCGTAGCGGAGCAGTTGTTCAGATTCACTAAGAAAGATTTTTTATGCGACTTCATTTCAACACTCACTCAATGAACATGGCCGCCCTCGCGGCCATGTTCTGCATTTTGAGTGCCTGTGGAGGTCGCCACCATCCCTCGAAAGCAGAGATACTTGCGAAAGTGAACGAGTCGCAGGAAGTCCAGGTCTTGAAGAAGAAGAACGGACAAGAGCTGGTCATCGACAAAGAAATTGATAGCGACTCTCTTTACACTCAAACTTTTATTCATAAAGTGAACGGCATCGAAGTTTTAGGATCGGGTGTGAGGTATCACCTCAATCAAAAAGACATGGGTCTCGTGAGTTCACATCTTAAAGATATTCCTTCGGAGCTTTCCCCGAAGTTGAGTGCGAACCAGGCAATTGAACGCGCTCAAGCGATTGAACCAACAAAGTCAGTGGTCACCACTCCCGTTTTAAAAATTCTTCCTCCCATGCAGACGAAACCCGCGCGCATGATTTACGTGATCGGACTTTCTTCCCAGGAAGAAATCTGGATCAATGCGGAGAACGGAGATCACGTTGCGACTTTAGAAGAAGGACAGGACGCTCTTTCAGCTGACAAAAACGGAATCATTTTAACTAAGCTCCCCGCCGATCGCTGCTCGATCGGCACACTCAAATCAGATAAGGTTTCTGAGCTTGGAAAAGTTCAATGCCAGAAAAAACAGGAGAAGGCCTGTCAGGTCCTTAACTGGGAAATGTTACCTGTGTCCTTCCATCCTCACGCCTGTAAAAAGGCGTCTGCCGATGACGAAAGCTCGGCGAGAGCTGACCGGAACTCGAAGATGTTTCTG
>JBJMLZ010000161.1:0-7538 GCA_045805035.1 Bacteriovoracaceae bacterium | reverse complement strand
TTCGGTCGTTTCCATGCTCGTCCTCCAGAAAAAGTTCAGGTCTTACCGGTTGACCCCTTTCGGAGGATTCTCGCTCGTTATTACTCTCGGCTATGTTTTCGTTTTCTCGGGCCATGAACTGGCAATGCCACGATAATATCATGTGGCCTTTCCCTTTGCGGTTTAATATTTCCTGACCCCACTGGCGCTCATAGAGAGACAATGGTTGGTGGCCTGCCTCGTTCTCATTCCCCCGGTGATAATTGGAAATCCGAACCAGGCCGGCCGCAACGTTTTCTACGCGCGTACGGGTTACGCCGAGACCTGGGACTACGAAAAGATCTTAGATATTCACGAGCGTGCCGTAGCAAGGATAAAGGCCGGATACAATGACGGTGCGACGATCATGACCTCGTGGCCGTTCCTTGAAATCCTCAAGTGCTCGTGGTGTGGTTACGGCAAGGCAAAGAATTACAACCTTGTCCTGAAAGGGTCACCGGATGCCATCCTCTTTACGGACAAACCGATCCAGATAGACGCCGACGATCTGAAAGCGGCACTGAGAACCGGAAGCTTCTCTGAAACGATTTACCGATTTGATAAGTATCAGATCTGGCTGTATGAAAAAAAGGTCAAACCATGAGTAAAATTATCGAGGATAAAATTTCCGGAGTTCTATTTCTTGAAGGATCTGCCTTTCAGGACGATCGGGGGGAACTTCACAAGCCTCTCTATAATTCGATCATTCCTGGTTTCAAGGCCGACGAAGTTTATTACATCATCTCAAAAAAAAATGTCCTGAGAGGGATGCATTTTCAGCTTCCTCCTTTTGAGCAGGGAAAATTCATCTATGTCGCGAAAGGGAAGATACTTGATGTCATCGTCGACCTCAGAAAAAATTCTCCAACGTTTGGACAAAGTTCATCTTTCTCTTTGAGTGCTGGCGATAATCGCGCAGTGTACGTTCCGCCCGGGTGCGCACACGGCTATCTCACTCTTGAGGAGGAAAGTGTCATCCATTATGTTCAGTCTGGAAATTATTCCAGAGAGCACGAGAGGGGAATCCGCTTCGATAGTTTCGGCTTCAACTGGCCGGTGAAGTTTCCTGTTGTCTCCGAAAAAGATTCTCTCCTTCCGGAACTCAGTCAATATCAGTCACCGTTTTAACGCCACGATTTTCTTCGACCGAAAAAAGATCACTGCCCGAAGAACATTGAGACCATACCAGAGCGAATGCATAAAACTGATGCTGCTGGATTCTTTTCCGTAGTGAGTGGGAATTGTAATCTCTGCGATGGAGAAATTTTTCTCGACCAACCTGACAATGATTTCAGTATCAAAGTGAAAGTCGTCTGAGCACGAATGAAAGTCTGCTTCGGCCAGATGAGCGAGTTGAAAGGCCCGAAACCCTGAATGGAATTCCGATAATTGCGTTCCTAAGAAAAAGTTTCCCGCTGATGTGAGGAAAATGTTCGCAATGTAGCGGTAGAGGGGCATGCCTCCGGCGAGCGGAGCACCCGCCATACGGGAACCGAAGCACATGGCACTCCCACTTCGATAGAGCTCCGAAACAAGTTCACCGGTGAATTCCGGCGCATACTGAGCATCACCATGAACAATCACGACGGCATTGTATTTTTTTTCAAGGCAATATTGAAAGGCCTTCTTCTGGCTTCCGCCATACCCCAGGTTCTTCTCGTTCCGAAAATAGGTAATCGAGTAAAGCGACGCGAGCTTTTTTACAATCTCACTGGTCTCGTCGGAACTGTCATTGTCGATGATGATGATTTCACGGGCCTTCAGCCTGACATCAGAAGGGATTCTTTCGAGAACGTTTTCGAGAGTCTTCCCCACGTTTCTCGCCGGGATAAAGATCGCATAATCCATGAGGGTTCTCGTTAACCCACTCGCTGAACGATAGAATACTGGAGGAGCTTGTCGAGGAATTTCTCCGCCTCCGCTTCGATCTCTTGCAGATGGGCAGAATCATACTGCCCGGCCACGATTTTCACGATATCGGCATATCGGGTTTTGCCGTTGATTTGGGTGATGATCTCGCAGGCTATCCGGTCGCACTCAAAGAAAAAATCCGAGTCGTCCAGCTTGATGATCCGGCTGACGTTACGTTCCTTATCAAAGCTGCAGTAAACGTCAGGTGCAAGTCCATATTTCACAGTTGTATCGGCCACTTTTCTCTCCAGGGGGAATTGTTCCATTTTGCCATTGCCTTCCCGGCTCTGGGAAGGGGTAAACCTCTAGTGTGTGACGAGGAAAAACTTCTGCTTACGTATGCTCTGAAGATCTTCATGTGAGATGCGCAGGGCCAGAGCTAGGTAGTGTCCCTTACTTTCAAAGAGAAGCTTCTTCTGAAAAAGTGATGCCAGGATCATTTCACATTCTCCGCCCGAGAGATTCGTTTTTTCGCGGAGCTTTTCGAGCGTGATCGGCGAGTGGCATTGGCCATAAACCTGAAACTCAAGAAAGGTGAGATCATAAACGATTTCTTGTCCGGAGCGGCCATCTCTTATTTTGTTTTCTTCAATCGTGAGACAATGGTGGGCCCAGTAATAAGGGGGGATCTCCCTGTACCAGTCAAGGAGCTTCCGCCATTCTACCGACCCCTCTGGCGTCGGATAAACTTCGGGAGGGTTTTCGAGATAGAAGTGGACACTGAGGTCCTCATGCGTCTTGGGAAGAGCACTTGCATAGCTCGAGGTGACGTGGAGACTTTTCTGAGTTTCCCGCGAAAGTTCTTTGTACAATGGTGAATCTACACCCAAGGAGAATCCGTAAACGTCAAACCGGGGCATATGGAGAAGAAGCTCGAGGATCTGTCGGGTGTTGGCCACTTCTTCAACGGTGCTCTTCGGATAAAACGAAATGATCTGACGGGACCCCCGGAAGATCAGCTTCTCGGTGAGGAGCTTCTGGTTGAAGGCAACGTCCATCACCGTTGTGCCCTTTTTCACTCTTTTAAGGATGTCGTCATCAAGGCCCTCAACGCCGATCTGGCATTCGCGAAGGCCACTCTTCTTCAGGGCCTCCCAGAAACTTTCATCATGTTTTGGCCGGAGCTCCATCATGGCAGAAACTTTTTCGCCGTTCTTCACAAGCTCTTCGGCGTAGTCGCGGGCCCAGCCATCGCAGAGATTATCGACGAAGCGGATCCGGGTGACACCGTAATGGCGGGAGAGCGCCAGCGCCCGCTGGGCGATCTCCTGACCGGGACGTTTCCGGTAGCCTTCCCAGAAGCGGTTGAGGTTACAAAACTCACAGGAGAAAACGCATCCCCGGCTTCCCTCGAGAGGAAGCTCGACGATTTTTCGCATCGAGATTCCGTCAAAGGTCTTCACGTGGTGATCGAGGGCCTCAAAGTATTCTGAGAAATCAGGATCAGGCAGATCCGCGAAGGATTTCACCTGTGACTTATACCAGGACTCGTCCCACGTGGTGAGGTCGATCGGTGCTTCAAGAGAAAATACCCCATTCGGGTGATCATCGAGGTTGGCGTTTGCGACGAACTGGTCGATGAACTTCACGAGCTTCGTTTCTCCTTCTCCGATGATCGCATGGGCACGGATCCTGAGGCGCGCGAGCGTCGAGACTATTTGGGGATAACTGACCGAAGACCCGCCGAGAACATAAACACGCTCTTTGTCTCCTAAGCGTTCTTCAAGATAGGCATAGGCGAAAACATTGGCGTAAGTCTGAAGGAAGTTCGTTGTCATTCCGATGACTAGCTTCGAGGCCCCACGAGCAGGGCCCACGACTTTTTCTTCGAGGAATCTTTCGGTGATGTCTCCCAGTTGGTCGATCTCCTCCCGGGTAAGAAACTCGAAACTCTGCCGCTGATTTCGCGCGTGCTCATACAGATCCTGATAAAGCGTTTCCGCATCAGGAAGCTGAAACCGGTGACCGTAGCGCTTGGCGAGGAGGTAGAGGTAATAACTTTCCCGCAGGTTCTTGGAGACCTTCGACCAGTAACGTTCTTCGGAGAACATCGCACTCGGAATCGAGAAATGGAAATGATGGGCGTATACCTGATGCTCCGGACGATGCCGGCGAAGGTAGGCCTTGAGTCCCGCGATCTGAATACTGGGGATGTGTTTCAGGCCCCAGGGCAGACTCAGGAGATGGACTTGAACCATGTTTCTCCGATGATGAGAGTATTCCTATTATGACCGAAAAGAGAAAATTGGTGAATGGATCAGAACTTAAGAATAGGGGATGATTCCGGGAATCGATTAGACAGGTATTTCTGCAATGTTAGCGTTTTCTGTTGGGCAAGAATCAGGATTTAGTCATTTCGATCGAATAGACAGGCATATCCTTGATGGGAGAAATTTCCACAACCTTTAATTCCCCAAAGCCCTTGAACTCTTTTTTTGAATCTTCATTCATATTCGTTTCTCTATCTCCAGAATCTCTAGGGTTCTTTTATATATTCTCTCTCAAAGTACATCTATTATAATATAGAAATTTAGTCCCGCGAAAATAATTAAAGCCTTAAGGGACTATAAATTTTAGCTACATAGAAGCTGTGGATACTAGCATATATGGTCCGAGTGAGCTTTATCATCCCTTGTTTGAATTCTGCCAATACTTTGGGGGCAACACTCGACAGTATCTTTGCTTCTGATCTGTCCCCTGACGAGCGGGAAGTCATTGTCGTCGATAATGGTTCTACTGATAGCACTGTTGATGTCGCAAAGAGATATCCGGTTCATCTGGCCTACTGTGAACAACGTTCTCCTTCCGCCGCAAGAAATCACGGATCCAGACTCGCTCAAGGAGAATTTCTCGCCTTTATCGATAGTGATGTAATCCTTGAGCCTGACTGGGCGCGGGAACTACTCAAACTCATCGATGAAGGATTTTATTCTGCGGCACTTGGTCGCGTCATACCTACAGGCCCCGATACATTTCTCAATCGATTCCGGATGACTTTCAACGACTGGAGGTATCTGGGAACAAATATCTCGATCTATTCATCATATGGGATTGGGCCTACCATTAACACAGCTGCCTGCTTGTATCGAAGAAGCGTTTTTCTTGGTCTCGGAGGGTTTGATGAACACTTGGTTCGCCTCGAGGATTCTGCCTTCTCTAACCACCTTTCCCGGCATGGGGGAGTGATCTGCGCAACCAGTAAAGCGCGGGCCCATGTCATCTACGACTTTGGCATCCTCAGCTACATCAGACGTTTCTTCAGTATTGGACGTGTCATCCCTCATCTCATGGGGCAAGCATCGGTGAGCCGTTGGGGAGTCCTTTGCGAAATCACTAAAGAGCCCTTCCGCGCCGACCTGTCGGCATTCTCTTTGTCACAAAAATTTTTTTTCTGGATCATAACTTTTTCAAGTTACCTGGGGTCCCTGTCATCAATCCTGGAAAAGAGAATTCCATCTCCCAAATCTTTGCCAAAATTTGCAGGAAAGCTTCTCATGCAGTTTATGCTTTCGAGTCCTGAAAAGACTTACTGTCTTTCTTCCGATGCGCGCCTCATTCGGGTTGAAGATGATATGCATTTTTACTCGTTGAAGACTCGCGAGTGGAAAAGTTTTTCGTATCAAAACTTGCCTTGGCAGGTACTGGAAGAAAAAGGTTTGCTTCAGCAGTTGGGAGTAAGGGAGAACAAGTCATGTTGAAAAGTTCCCGGTTTGCCGCCATTCTTTGCGAGAAGCTCCCTACAAAAACTATTCTCTACAATCCCTTCCTCATGCACGAAGTGAAAAAGGCCCGCAACGTTCTGAGTGAAACGAAAGGCCTTGTCTCTTTAACTGATCTCATTTCCAAATACCGTGAGAGCAAGGACAACCAAAGTTTTCTGAGCGGAAGCGAGGAGGATTGGAAAGCATGGCTTGAGAATCTCACGATGACTCCGGTTTTTCTTCCGCGTTTTCATGATGAGCATGAGTACGATCAATTTATTTCTTCACATCAAGTCATTCTCACTGAGATTTTTTCTCCGACTTGGGGCTATCTTCTCGGTTCTTCCCGCGGTCTTCTGATTGGAAATGTCCAGATGAAGGGCTGCGGAATTTCATTACCACCTCCTGGTTTTAAATTTACCCACGGAAGCGGAATTTTCAGCCTGGGACTTTCCATAAAATCATTTATTTTCTCAGGCCTCATGGATTCCACCGTTCCTCTTGGAAGTAACCAGGCGATTGCCGCGCAAAGGGCACCATGGGGAGACTCGGCCAGTCCTCTGGGGATCTACCTTCGTGTGATGAAGGTTCCTCGCATAATACAAGTTGGCCCGGAACTCGGCCCCGAAGGTTTGAGTTACGTTCGCTCAATGATCGAATCAGAGCTTAAGGTCAACACCGCCAGAAAATATTTAGAGCTGTACACTGCTCAGCTTGGATCCATGGTCGCTCTCAGTGGGGCCGCGAACTGCACACCTGATAATCTTCTGATCAATGGACAGTTTATTGATGAAGAAAGCTGGTTCTGGCCGAAAGATCTAGGTTCCAAAAAGTTTTCATTTGAGTTTGAGTGTGAACCGGGAAAGCTTGACTGGAAGACCGCCAGTTTCAGGACGTCCACTTTTCTTCGGATGAAAGGCGCCCTCGAGACTCTGCACAAGTTCGCAGAGCTGATCTACGGGGCCCACGAAACACCTGACTTCGACGAAGTCAGCGAGATGTTTTCTTCTCATGTGAACGGCTTCATCCCGGACTGGGAAGCGGCATGGCCTAAAGGCCTCACGTTGAGTGAGAACTTCCGTACTGAAGATTTCCTGTCGTGGCAGAAGGCGCTTGAGCTCGACGGCTGGACCTCTGAGTCTGAGTTCTACAAAGACCAGGGTGCTGCCATCCATTTCTCAAAACCAAGAATTTCTTCTGAAGATCTGGCAGGAAAATTCAATTCCAGGGCGCGACCCGATTTCACCAATTATGCAGTTAAGCTCTCTAAACTTCCTGAACAAATTGAGGCAACGGATCTCAGTAACAATATCCAGAAGCTCATAGGTAGCTCTGGTTTTATTCTTCCCTTGCGTTTTCTTCCCCGAAAGGGACTCGTGAAAAACGTTCTCAGTGTTGGAGAGTTTCTCGAACTGTCTTATAAAAGATGGCCCGCCCTGAAAGGGAATAGAATCGACATGATTGTTTGGGACGGAACTTCGGAACGAACTTTGTCTGATATCACTCCGCTGACGAAGCTTGATCGGAATTGCGTACCCCTCAGTTTCGAAGTTCATTCCAACGGAAAATCCTACGCCTTGGCCTGTTTGAAAACGATTCTTACTGCGGGATAATCTTTATCAGCTCTCCCACGACTGCTTTAATGTCGGACTCGTTGAAGTCATTCTTCGAGTGAAACTGCATTGCTCGCCCCACGACATTCATACCGATATAGGACAACTGGAGTCGCAAACTCGTGATGACGTTTGAGCCCGGGCCACCCGAATAAGTTCCGAGTGCGGCGGGTTTGCCGGTGAGATTCTCACGCCAGTTCTTGGTACTGCGGCTGACCCACGCCAGAAAGTTGGTAAGCATCGGAGGAATGCCGCCATTGTATTCCGGCGCGATAAAGATAATTCCCTGTGACTC
>JBJMLZ010000160.1:0-18858 GCA_045805035.1 Bacteriovoracaceae bacterium | reverse complement strand
GATACGTGTGTATCCGCCTGGGCGCTGTTTGAACTTTGGAGCAACGTTTGTGAAAAGAGCGTTTACCGCGTCTCTGTTATTGAGTTTTGTGAAGGCCAGACGACGATTTGCAATCGTATCGTTCTTAGCAATTGTCACAAGCTTCTCAATGAAAGGGCGGATAGCTTTTGCCTTTGTCTCAACAGTGCGGATTTTTCCGTGCTTGATGAGGTCACAGCAAAGACCCTGTACGAGTGCTTTTCTGTGCTGAGGCTTCACGCCCATTTTGTATTTGTGATTACCGTGTCTCATAACTTCTCCTCAAAAGAACGCTTAGTCAGCGTGCTGAACCTGTTTCATGATGTTGTCGACTTTCATGCCGAGACCAAGACCCATGGACGAAAGAATCTCTTTAATTTCGTTAAGAGATTTACGTCCGAAGTTCTTCGTTCTGAGCATTTCGCCTTCAGTCTTAGAAACGAGCTCGTAAATATATTTGATATTGGCATTCTGTAAACAGTTAGCTGAACGAACAGACAGCTCAAGCTCAGAAACTGGCTTGAGAAGTGCTTCGTTGGCAACTCCACCAGTAGAAGCAGCAGCAGCTGGCTTCACTTCAGCAGGAGCATCCTTATCTTCGAAGTTTAGGAATACTGCGAGCTGATCACGGAGGATCTTCGCAGAAATCGCAACAGCATCAACCGGATCGATACCAGAAGAAGTCCACACTTCAAGCGTGAGCTTATCGTAATCTGTTCTCTTACCAACACGTGAGTTTGTCACAGTGTAGTTCACACGGTGAACTGGAGAGAAAAGTGTATCAACATAGATCCAGCCAACAGGAAGGTCGAAACCTTCTTTATTGTCGAGAGCTGTAACGTAGCCTTTACCGCGAGCAATTTTGAGTTCCATACGGATAGATCCGCCGGAAGAAACGTTAGCGATAACGTGCTCAGGGTTAAGAACTTTCACGTTCGCATTCTCCTGAATGTCACCAGCGCGAACCGGGCCTTCAGAATTTTTCTCGAGGATGAGAGTTACTTCTTCTTTATCAGTGATTTTGAAACGGATCTCTTTCAGGTTCAGAATGATTTCTGAAACTTCTTCTTTGATGTTGTTGATTGTGCCGAACTCATGGTCAACGCCATCGACTTTAACAGCAACAATCCCTGCACCCTGAAGTGAAGAGAGAAGAACGCGGCGAAGAGAGTTACCAAGAGTAAGACCGTATCCACGCTCAAGTGGCTTCGCAGTAAATTTACCGTAATTACCTTTGAGAGATTCTGTATCAACTTCGAGGGCAGCAGGACGGATCATGCCGGCCCAGTTTTTGCTCATATAATTCATCGAAAGACTCCTAATCTAAAAAATCAGCAGGGACGAAACAAAGACTAGCTTAAACTCTTCTTCTCTTTGGAGCGCGACAGCCGTTGTGTGGCATTGGGCTCATGTCGGCAACAGAAGTGATTCTGAGACCGGCAGCGAGAAGAGCGCGGATAGCGTTTTCACGACCAGCGCCTGGGCCTTTCACTTTTACGTCAACAGAGTTGAGGCCGTGTTCAGCAGCTTTCTTAGCAGCTTCCTGGGAAGCAACCTGAGCCGCGAACGGAGTTGATTTTTTAGATCCACGGAAACCAAGTCCACCAGCAGACGCCCATACAACAGCGTTACCGTCAGCATCAGCGATAGTGACGATTGTATTGTTGAACGAAGCGTGGATGTGACATACGCCGTGAGATAAATTTTTACGAACTTTTTTCTTTCCGCCTTTAGCACCACCGGTAGCAGGACCAGTTTTCATTCCAGAGGCTTTTTGTGAGTCAGTCATTGCCATATAGTTACCCTACCTTAAATTACTTCATTGCCTTGATTGATTTCTTACCAGCGATCGCAACAGCAGGACCCTTACGAGTGCGTGCGTTTGTATGCGTGCGCTGACCGCGAACAGGAAGGCCTTTACGGTGACGAATACCACGGTAACAACCAAGATCCTTGAGGCGTTTGATATTGAGAGCGATCTCACGACGGAGGTCACCTTCAACTGCGTAACCTTCGAGAGCAGTACGAATTGCTTGTACTTCTTCCTCAGTCACATCGTTTGAGCTCTTATCAGGAGCTACGCCAGCTGCTGCGAGAACGTCAGCGGCAACTTTAGGACCAACGCCATAGATAGATCTCATAGCGATGGACATTTTTTTGTTTCTTGGTAAGTCTACACCTAATAAACGTGCCATATATTTCCCTTATCCTTGTTTCTGCTTATGCTTTGGATTTACTTTACAGATAACGCGCAAAACGCCCTGGCGTTTTACAACTTTGCAGTCTTTGCAGATCGGCTTTACTGAAGAACGTACTTTCATAAAATTTAACCCTTACTTCTAAAAATGATTCGCCCCTTATCGAGGTCGTATTTACTAATCTCAATCACTACTTTGTCGCCAGGTAGGATTTTGATAAAATTCATTCTCATCTTTCCACTAATGTGCGCTAAAACAACGTGACCATTAGGGAGTTTTACGCGAAACCGTGTGTTGGGTAAAAGTTCAAGAACTTCCCCTTCCACTTCAATTGTGTCAGTAGACTCAGCCATGCCCTTCCTAAAAAGTAAGTGACCTTATACAAAAATAATTTCTATAAGACAATAAGCCTTAAATGTGAAACGTCAAACCTTAGCTGCGATCTGATTAAAGATCTCGTCTACTGATTTTTCCGCGTTCACTCTCATCAATCGACCTTGATCTTGGTAGTACTTCAATACCGGAGACACAGTGTCTTGGAAGACTTGAAGACGATTTTTAATCACGTCTTCCTGGTCGTCGGCTCTCTGTACGAGATTGGTACCACCGCACACGTCGCATACACCTGTTACCTTAGGCGCTTTTGAGATGAGGTTATATATAGCACCACAGTTCTTGCATGTCCTGCGGTTTGTTAAACGGCTCACCAATTTCCCCATGTCCATATCAAAATAGACAGCAGTAGAAGGGGCCCCTTTCAACACTTCTTTGTCCAGGGTTTGAGCCTGGGCAATATTTCTTGGATACCCGTCAAAAATGTACTGCGAATTCTGAAGATCCACATTCGCTTGTAAAAGACGAATAACGAGGTCATCAGAAACGAGTGCGCCGGAATCCATTACAGACTTCACTTCTTTTCCTAACGGCGATTGCTTAGCAATCTCAGCACGAAGTAAGTCACCGGTAGAGATATGTTTCAAACTCTTTTCCGCGACAAACTTGGTCGCTTGGGTTCCCTTACCGGACCCAGGTGCTCCGATGAAAATCAGATGTGACTTCATTTTTCTTAGAACCTCTTCACGCCGGAGTATTTGCCTTTCACTTTATAAGCAGTATCCAGACGCTGGGAGATCATGAAGCTTTCTGCTTGTGCCATTGTATCAATGGCCACACCAACAAGAATCAGAAGTGAAGTTCCACCGAAGTAGAACGGCACTTTGGCATAGTTAAAGAGGATTGCTGGCATAATACAAATGGCAGCAACATAAATTGCACCAATGAGTGTGAGTCGGCTGATGACCTGGTTAAGGAAATCTGCAGTCTGCTCACCCGGACGAATACCAGGAATGAATCCGCCGTTTTTCTTCAGAGATTCAGACACGTCATCAGTCTTAAACTGAATCGTTGAATAGAAATAAGCAAAGAAAATGATAAGGCTGATGAAAACTACGTTATAAAGCATTTTGCCTGGAGCAAAGAGCTGCTGAATATTGTCGAAGTATGACTTCACCGGTGAGTCAGCTGGAATGAACTGAGAAACCGTTGTTGGGAAGCCGAGAAGAGCAGAAGCAAAAATCGGTGGCATAACACCGGAGATGTTTACCTTGATTGGAAGATGCGAAGTCTGTCCACCGAACACGCGGTTATTCACCACGCGCTTAGCATACTGAACAGGTACTTTGCGGAATGCTCTTTCCACAAAAATGATGAACCAGAAAGAAACCAGCATGATCGCAAGAACGATCACGAGGTTCACAATACTCATTTCACCGTTTTGAAGAAGATTGAATGTATCGCGGATCCCGCGAGGGATTCCGGCTGCGATACCTGCGAAGATGATAAGAGAAATACCATTCCCAATTCCGCGCTCAGTGATCTGTTCACCAAGCCACATGACAAACATTGTACCTGCAGAAAGACCAATCACAGTGAGAAGTCTGAAACCCATTCCTGGATCGAGAACTACTGGAAGGTTATTCGAAGTTTTTACATTCTCAAGACCAACGGCAAGGCCATAACCCTGGAACATACAAAGGAGTACGGTCGCATAGCGAGTGTATTGCTGAATTTTCTTGTGTCCATCTGGTTCTTTCTGAAGTTCAGCAAGAGCTGGAATCGAATAAGAAAGAAGAGAAAAAATAATCGATGAAGTGATGTAAGGCATGATCCCCAAAGCAAGAACTGAGAAGCGTTCGAGAGCTCCACCAGAAAACGTATTGAAGACGTTGAACAACGATCCTTGCATATTATCGAAGAACGATGAAAGAGCAGCACCGTCGACTCCTGGAGTAGGAACCTGAGTGGCCACACGATATACGCCTAACATGAGAATAGTGAAAAATACGCGTTTCTTGAGTTCTTCGAGCTTAGAGAAGTTGTTCGCAGACATCCCTGTTTTCCTTCATCAAAAAGGGCCACCGAAGTGGCCCTATTAGTTTTGAGCTTAGGCTTGTTCGACTTTGCCGCCGGCTTTTTTGATCAATTCTAATGCCTTAGCAGAGAACTTTTCAATGCCTTTGAAGGTAAGAGCTTTATTAAATTCGCCCTTAGCAAGGATTTTGATTGGCATCGACTTGTTGATACCGCTCAAGAAGCCTTTTTCAACGAGAGTTTCGCGAGTCACTGGCTCTGAAGTGAACTTCTCAGCAAGTTTTTCAAGATTAACTACAGCGTATTCAACCTTGAAAGGTGCGTTAGAGAAACCGACTTTTGGAAGACGACGGTAGAGAGGCATTTGACCGCCCTCGAAACCGAGACGAATTCCGCCGCCAGTGCGGGCCTTCTGACCTTTGTGACCTTTACCAGCTTGTGTACCTTGACCAGAACCCTGACCACGGCCGATACGCTTGGTATTTTTGTGAGCGCCCTTTGGGCTTTTAAGTGTTTTGAGAGTCAACATAACAACCTCTAATTATTTAACGATCTCGAGCCACTGGATCATAGCTTTAACCATACCGCGAACTGCTGGAGTGTTTTCCAGAGTCTTAGTGTGGTTAATCTTTCTGAGTCCGAGACCACGGATTGTTGCTTTCTGTTTATCAGTGCAGGCAATAGTGCTTCTGATGAGTTTTACTGTAATTTGTTTGCTCATAAATCACCTTAAGCTTTTGCAGCTTTGACTTTCGCACGAGTACGAAGGCCTTTAGTTTGTACGCCACGAGCTGCTGCTACGTCCTCGAGAGAACGAAGACCTTTGAGCGCGTGGAAAGTTGCTTTTACGATGTTGTGTGGGTTTGATCCACGAACTGACTTCGTAAGAACGTTCTTTACACCAGCGAGCTCGAGGATTGAGCGGCAAGCACCTGCTGCCTTAATCCCTGTACCTTCACCAGCTGGCTTGAGAAGAACTTGACCAGCACCGAAGAGACCAAGCACTTCGTGTGGGATAGTTCCGTTCTCGATTGATACTTTGATCATGCGCTTAGAAGCTTTCATGCCCGCCTTACGGATTGCATCTGGAACTTCTTTCGCTTTACCAAGTCCGTAACCAACACGGCCATTCTTATCGCCAACAACAATAAGAGCTGCGAATGAGAAGCGACGACCGCCCTTCACAACTTTAGCAACGCGGTTAACGGCAACAACTCTTTCTTCCAGATCGGGGTTCATCCCGTCACCGGCTTGAGCTGGTTTTTTCTCCTGGCGAGGAGCACGCTGAGGACGCTTTCCGCCCTTCTTAACTTCAGTATTTTCTTGTTCTGTAGATTGAGTGTTATTTTCTTCGCTCATATGTTCCCCTATTAAATTTGGATACCGTTTTCACGGATAGAGTCAGCAAGCGTCTTGATAACGCCTGTGTACTGCTTTCCGCTACGATCGAAAACGGCTTTGCTAAGGTTCTTCTTTTTGAGAGTTGAAGCGATTTCAGCTCCAACTTTCTTTGCGTTTTCAGCGTTACAGCTGTTAGCAACCTTAGTTTTCCCGTAGGTTTGAACAGAGAACAAAGTAACAGACTTCACATCGTCGATAACTTGAACGCGAAGGTGCTTGTTTGACTTCGTTACTGCCAGGCGAGGCTTTTCAGCAGAGCCAACTACCTTTTTACGGATAGAAAGCTTACGGCGATATTCCTTAGCCTTGGTTTCATTTTTAATTTTTGCGGCATTTTTACGCATCATAAATTCACCTTACTTCTTAGCGCCAGTCTTACCGGCTTTTCTGATGATCGTCTCAGTCGTGTACTTAAGACCTTTGCCCTTATAAGGCTCTGGCTCTCTGAACGAGCGGACTTTCGCAGCAACGAAACCAACGAGCTCTTTGTCAGCGCCATGGATTTCGATGATGTTCTTGTTTACCTTCGCTTCAATTCCTTTCGGAAGTTTGTAGTCGATAGGGTGTGAGTAACCGAGGTTGAGAGTAAGTGTGCTTCCAGAAACGGCAGCCTTATAACCTACACCAGTGAACTCGAGTGACTTCACGAAACCAGTTGTTACACCAGTGACCATGTTGCCAAGAACTGTGCGGGCAACGCCCCACTGAGCTTTAGCAGTTGTAGTCTGGCTTGCAGGGGTAACAACAACTTCTTTGTCTTTCTTTTCGATTTTTACATCTTTATTGAAAGTATAAGTGAGTTGGCCTTTAGGACCTTTCACATCAACGATAAGACCGTTGATCTTCACTTCTACTTTATCAGGGATGCCAATCGGCTTTTTACCAATACGTGACATACATTTACTCCAATTACCAAACGTTACAGATGACTTCGCCGCCAAGTTTCAGAGTGGCTGCTTTGCGGGAAGAAATAATTCCTGCAGAAGTGGAAACAACGGAGATGCCGAGGCCCGAAAGAACACGCGGCATTTCACGGTAGCCTTTATAAACTCTGAGTCCTGGAGTCGAGACTCTTTTAAGACCAACAATTGCACCCTCTTTGATCCCAACACGGATCACGATTTCAGAAGGTGACTTCGCAGCGATCTTGAAGGACTTGATATAACCTTCTTCTTTAAGAACGCGGCAGATGTTCGCTTTCATTTTGCTAGCTGGGATGTCGACTTTGTCGAGGCCCGCTTTATTAGCGTTACGAATTCTTGTGAGTAAATCTGCAATAGGATCTGTCATCATAAGTATGTTCCTCTTACCAGCTGGCCTTGGTCACACCTGGGATGAGACCATTGTTAGCAAGTTCTCTGAACTTGTTACGGCTAAGTTTAAAATCACGATAGAAACCACGAGGACGACCAGTCAGTTCGCAACGATTGCGAACACGGATTGGGTTACCGTTACGTGGAAGCTTCTGGAGGGCAACACGAGCTGCATCTCTTTCTTCATCCGTGAGTTTTGGATCGATAGCTCTCTTCTTGAGCTCGGCCATCTTAGGAGCATATCTCTTAGCGAGTTTTTCTCTTTTTTTATTTTTAACGACTGCGCTTAAACGTGCCATTTTTTCCCCTTACTTCTCTCTGAAAGGCATGCCGAACTGCTTGAGGAGTTCGCGGCCTTCTTCGTTGTTGGTAGCTGTAGTCACAAAGCTGATCCCGAGACCACGGATCTTGTCGATCTTGTCGTAGTCGATCTCAGGGAAAATGATTTGCTCTTTGAGACCCATTGTATAGTTACCTTTCCCATCGAATCCCTTTGGTGAAAGACCGCGGAAGTCTTTTACGCGTGGGAGAGAGAGGTTGATCAGGCGATCAAGGAACTCGTACATATTCGGACCACGAAGTGTCACGAAAGCACCGAGAGCCTGGCCTTCACGGAGTTTGAATGAAGCGATTGATTTCTTCGCTTTTGAAACAACTGGTTTCTGACCTGTGATTTTTCCAAGATCATCAACAATGCTGTCGACCATTTTGCCGTTAGAAACAGCATCACGGGTAACACAGTTAACAATGATTTTTTCAAGTTTAGGGATCTGGTGGACGTTCGAATATTTGAACTTTTCCATCATCGCCTTTTTAATTTCTTTCTCATACTGAGCTCTTAAACGTGCCATATATGAATTACCTCAATTACTTAATTTCTTGTTTGCTTTTAGCAGCAAGACGGCCAGTGTTTTTGCCGTTTTCTTGCTTCACTTTTACTCTAGTTGGTTTTCCTGATTTAGGATCCAGAAGAGCAACGTTAGAGATATGGACGGCTTTTTCCATATCAACGATCCCACCCTGTGGGTTCGCCTGGTTTGGTTTAAGGGCTTTCTTAACCATGTTCACACCTTCAACTGTCACACGATTCGTCTTCCAGTTGATGGTAAGGATTTTACCCTTTTTGCCTTTTTCTTTCCCGGCAAGGATTTGAACGGTGTCGTTCACTTTCAGCTTTTGCATTTTTGTTTCCTCCTACACGCTGATTAGAGCACTTCAGGAGCAAGTGAACAGATTTTTGAGAAGTTTTTGTTTCTCAGTTCACGAGCAACTGGCCCGAAAATACGTGTACCTACTGGTTCGTTATTAGCTGCAATAAGAACCACGCTGTTTGTATCGAAATTGATGTATGTGCCGTCTTCTCTTCTTACTGGGTAAACAGTGCGAACGATAACGGCTTTCTTCACGTCGCCTTTTTTCACTTTACCGCCAGAGATGGCCTGTTGAACTGCTACGACGATAACGTCGCCTACATTTGCGCTCATGTGCTTAGATCCGCCCAGAACTTTAATACACTGAACAGTCTTTGCGCCTGAGTTATCGGCTACGTCTAGGATCGATTGCTGCTGAATCATATATTTCTCCGTCTACTACTTAACGATAGAAATCAATTCCCATCTCTTAAGAGCAGAGCGTGGTTTTGATTCTTCGATTGTGACAACTTGACCGACAGAAGCTTGCTCTTTTTCATCATGAGCATGGAACTTCTTCGAAACTGTCACGAATTTGTGATACTTCGAGTGCATCTTGCGACTTTCAACTTTAACGACGATCGTCTTAGTTGATTTGTCGCTCACAACTACACCAGTAAGTTGTCTCTTTGTTTTGTTTGCTACTTCACTTGTCATAATTCACCTATTTCTTTGGCGCGTTTTTGAAAGTAAGAAGGCGAGCAATGTCTTTCTTAAGTTGTTTCACAACATGCGGCTTTTCAGTGCCTGTTGTGAATTTGGTGAACTTGTTGTTGAACAGTTCAGACTTAAGTGACGCTACTTTCCCGTTAAGTTCTTTGGCGCTTAGCTTTGAAATGTCTGCGGTTTTTAACATAACTACCTCTGCTTAATCCAGTCTTATTCAGCCGACTTAGTAGGAGCGTCTGCTGATACTAAGTCACCTTTAGCCACGATACGCGTACGTACTGGCAGTTTATATTTTGCGAGTCTCAGGGCTGCATCTGCAGTTGCGCGGTCTACTCCACCGATTTCGAAGAGAATACGACCTGGCTTAATTACTGCTACCCACTCCTCAGGTGAACCCTTACCTTTGCCCATACGAACTTCGGCTGGTTTTTTAGTCAGGGATTTATCTGGGAAGATTTTGATCCACATATTTCCACCGCGCTTAGTTTCGCGGGAGATGGCGATACGTGCAGCTTCGAGCTGGCGGTTTGTGATGTATCCACAAGACATCGCCTGAAGGCCGTACTCACCGAAAGTGATAGTGTTGCCACTATTGGCAGCGCCGGTCATCCGACCTTTCTGCATCTTTCTGAATTTAACTCGTTTAGGACTTAACATATAATACCTCTAAATAATTACTACTATTTATAGATCTCGCCTTTATAGACCCACACCTTCACACCAATAATCCCGAACGTGGTTTTAGCAGTGGCAGTGTTGTAATCGATATCAGCACGAAGAGTATGAAGAGGAACTTTCTTCTCAGCATATCCTTCAGTACGAGCGATTTCGGCGCCACCAAGACGACCAGCACACTTGATCTTGATACCCTTAACACCAGAGCGGAAAGCTGAAGTCATCACTTTCTTCATTGCGCGACGGAAAGCTACACGCTTCTCGAGCTGTTGCGCGATGTTTTCAGCGATCAGTTTTGCTTCTGAATCTGGGCGTTTTACTTCAGCGATATTGAAGAACAAAGGGCACTTGGTAATATTTTTAAGGTCGTTACGGATTTTTTCGATCCCTGTGCCTTTCTTACCAATCGCGATGCCTGGCTTTGCTGAGTAAACAGTCACTTTTACCTGATCAGCAGTTCTTGTGATCTCGGTTTTAGCGATAGCAGCTTGCGAGAGCTCTTTATCGATGTAGTTACGGATCGCGAGATCTTGCTGGAAGATGTCCGCGTAGTTGTTTTTTACGTACCAGTTAGAGTGCCAGGTTTTGATGTAACCAAGTCTGAAACCGTATGGATTTACTTTTTGTCCCATTTTCGTCGTTCCCCTGATTATGCTTCTTTAAGCGCTAGTGTGATGTAACTTGATCTCTTGAAGATTCTGTATGCACGGCCTTGAGCGCGCGGCTGAATTCTTTTCAGAGTTGGACCTTCGTCCACTTTCACCATTTCGATGACCAAGTTATCCAGGTCGTACTTCTTTGAATCAGCAGCAATCGCGAGACCACTGTTGATAAGCTTAGTAACGACGATAGCGGTTTCTTTCTTTTCGCAGTAACGAAGAATCTTGAGAGCTTCCTCAACTTTCTTCTTACGGATCAGATCAACAACCTGTCTAACCTTACGAGCTGATGTGCCAACGTTATTGTTTTTAACAACGATCATAAATTACCCCTTGGCCGGCGCTGCAGCTGGTGCAGCTTCGGCGGCTTTCTTATCAGCGGCCGAGTGACCGTTGAAAGTACGAGTCAGCGCGAATTCGCCGAACTTGTGCCCAACCATATTGTCAGTCACGTAAACCGGAACAAACTTCTTGCCGTTGTGAACAGCGAAAGTGAGTCCGATGAAGTCTGGTGTAATCGTTGAACGACGTGACCAGGTCTTGATGACTGTGTTCCCTTTTGTATTCTTCTTGGCCTCAGCCGCTTTCTTGTAGAGATAGTTATCTACGAAAGGACCTTTTTTAATTGAACGTGCCATTATTTATCCCCTATTACTTTCTTCTCTTAACGATGAACTTGTTGGTTCTCTTATTCTTTCTCGTCTTATAGCCACGAGTTGGAAGACCCCATGGAGTCACTGGGTGACGACCACCTGAAGTACGACCTTCACCACCACCGTGTGGGTGATCGATTGGGTTCATCACAACACCGCGAACAGTTGGACGGATACCGCGATGGCGGTTCTTACCAGCTTTACCGACGTTCTCAAGTTCGTGCTCGATCTTACCAACCTGGCCAATCGTAGCTCTGCAAACTGCAGGAACTTTACGAAGTTCGCCGGAAGGAAGACGAAGAAGAGCGAAGTCTCCTTCTTTGGCCATAAGCTGAGCGTATGAACCAGCTGAACGAGCCATCTGGCCGCCGCGCTTAGGGTTGAGCTCAACGTTATGAATGAGAGTACCTACTGGAATGTCTTTCAAGAGTTTCGCATTACCAGCTTTGATGTCGGCGTTGTCTGAAGAGATAACGACGTCACCAACTTTAAGACCAACTGGAGCGATGATGTAGGCCTTAACACCGTCAGCGTAAACTACGAGAGCGATGTTACAGGTTCTGTTTGGATCATGCTCGATCGTCTTAACAGTCGCTGGGATATCAAGCTTATCGCGCTTGAAATCGATGATACGATACTTCTGCTTAGCACCGCCGCCAATATGGCGAGTGGTGATACGGCCTTGAGAGTTACGGCCTGCAGTTTTTTTAAGTTTTGTAAGGAGTGACTTCTCTGGTGCCACACCTTTTGTAATATCGCCGGTAACAACTACCATCTCGCGCTGAGAAGGAGTGATCGGGCGGAATTTCTTTAAAGTAGCCATATGTGTTTAACCCTTTACCTTAAATGCCCTTGAAGAATTCAATCTTCTGGCCATCCTGGAGTTGAACGTAAGCCTTCTTAGTGGAAGGAGTCTTTTTGTAGCCGCGACCTGCGCGCTTCGTCTTCCCTGGAAGAACTGAAGTGCGAACGCTTACTACTTTCACATCAAAAAACTTCTCTACAGCGTTCTTGATCTGATTTTTGTTCGACTTAACATTCACTACGAATGCGTAACGATTAAAAGTTTCTGTTTCTTTTGAAGACTTCTCTGTCAAAAGTGGTTTTACGAGTACGTTTTCGAGAGTCAACATCTTACACCAGCCTGCTAAGGAGTTTTTCAAGAGCAGCTTTTTCGATGACGAGGTTTTCGAACTTGATTGCTTCGTAAACTGAGAAACCGTCAACTGGAGCGTGCTTTGCTCTTTCGAGGTTAGAAACCGCGCGAGCTACTTTTTCATTTTCTCCAGCAGTCACAACGAGAGCTGGAAGAAGGTTGCGAGAAGAAAGAGCTTTGAACATATCTTTCGTCTTGCCGGTTGTTTCGAGCTTTTCAACTACGTGGAGTTTTCCGGCCTGAAACTTGTCAGCGAGAACTGAAGAGATCGCAAGAAGAGTTACTTTCTTATTTACTTTCTGCTCGTAAGAACGTGGCTGTGGACCGAATACGGTACCGCCGCCTGGCATGAGAGGTGAACGAGTAGAACCCTGACGAGCGTTACCAGTTCCTTTCTGCTTGAATGGCTTCTTACCACCGCCAGATACAAGAGCTTTTGTTTTTGTAGCAGCTGTACCTTGGCGACGACCAGCGAGAGTAGCTTTCACAACCTGGTGAACAACTGCTTCGTTGATTGACTCTGTTGAAAGATCAACATTGGCCTTGAGTGAGCCGGACTTTTCGAATTTTGAATTTAATACTGTAATGTCAGTCATATTATTTCCCCCTTACTTCTTCACAGCTTTCGTCACGCAGACGAAACCGTTTTTAGAACCAGGGATAGATCCTTTAAGAAGCATGTAACCAGCTTCATGGTTAACTTCGATAACCTGAACGTTTTGAACT
Source organism: Bacteriovoracaceae bacterium (assembly GCA_045805035.1). Lineage (GTDB taxonomy): Bacteria > Bdellovibrionota > Bacteriovoracia > Bacteriovoracales > Bacteriovoracaceae > Peredibacter. Next base: position 5,830 of record JBJMLZ010000160.1, on the reverse strand, counting down.
GTTGAAGTTTCAACACCCAATTGACCAGGCATTTTCTTGTTCGCGAAAACGCGAGCAGGAGTAGCACGACATCCGATCGAACCCGGACGACGGTGGAAGTGAGATCCGTGAGCAGCAGGACCGCCCTGGAAGTTGTAACGTTTCATTACGCCGGCGAAACCTTTACCCTTTGAAGGGCCGGTTACGTCAACGTATGTTGTTGGTTTGAATTCTTCGAGAGAAGCTTCTTTTCCAAGAGCATCAGCAGCAACATTGTCCATTCTGATTTCAGAAAGCTCAGAGAGAGTTTTCTCAATGTTAGCTTTCTTCAGGTGGCCTTTTGCTGGCTCAGAAATAAGAGCAGCACGCTTTTCGTTGTAAGCAACTTGATAAGCGTTGTAGCCGTCTTTCTCTGTAGTTTTAACTTGTGAGATAACGTTCGGAATGAGTTTTACGACAGTAACAGGAACGTGGTTCCCATTCTGATCGAAGATTCTGGTCATGCCAGCTTTTATTCCGTAAAAAGCAGGCAGACTGACTTTAGCGTCTGACATTCGCCCTCCACAGCATCACCCTCTCTCAGGGATGCATTCATGGTTAATAATAGAGACTCAAAAAAAAGCGTTTAAGCTTTGTACTAGTATTTAATTTCCACGTCAACACCAGCGGAGAGATCGAGCTTCATGAGGCTGTCTACTGTCTGTTGTGTTGGCTCTACGATATCGATAAGGCGCTTGTGAGTTCTCATTTCGAACTGCTCGCGTGACTTCTTATCGATGTGTGGTGAACGAAGAACTGTGTATTTGTTAATTTCAGTTGGAAGAGGAATTGGTCCAGCTACTCTGGCGCCAGTGTTTTTCGCAGTCTGTACGATCTCCTGGACTGATGCGTCAAGGATGTTGTAATCGTAAGCGCGAAGCTTGATTCTCAGCTTATTGGTCTTCATGGAGTCTCCAAAAAAAATTTAGAATCGAAAAATAATGGGGCAACGATCTTTTGTAAAGCGCAATCTTCAAATATTTGACATTCAACTAAAAGACTCAAATGTAGATCCCCCGCTTGAGGAGAATGTCCTTGGCTTGATTGTGGGTTAAGCCCTCGTAACGCTTGAAGGTCAGAGTGAAACTCGCTCTCCCCTGAGTCTTTGAACGAAGCTGGGTACTGTAACCAAACATTTCTGCCAGAGGCACTTCGGCCTTCAAAACGTCTTTCCCGGATTTCGGATCAATTCCGAGAATACGCCCACGTTTGGCGTTTACATCGGCGATCACGTCACCGGCGTAGTCACTTGGAGTAGTGACTTCAAGGGCCATAATCGGCTCCATAAGCACGGCTCCAGCCTTCTGACAGGCTTCCTTGAAGGCCATAGAGGCAGCAATCGTATAAGCGACGTCAGAAGCTTCTTGTTCGTTGAATTCAAGTGAATCGACAGTGGCCTTTATTCCAATAAGTGGGAAGCCGGCCATGACACCGCCAGGCGCGGAATCCAGAATACCTCTGCGAACTGCTTCGTAAATTTCTTCTGGAATACTCTTATCTTTCTTTTTGAATTCGACTTTGATCTCCAGACTTCCTTCGACCGGTTCCACGTGAATGGAGGCCTGACCGAATTGGTTTTTACCAGCAAGCTCCCGGCGGAAAGTATTTTCTGCATTAGCAGAGCCACTGATCGATTCGCGATAGGAAACTTGTGGAGAACCCTTGTTCACCCCGACCTTGAACTCACGCTCAAGACGATCAGTGATGATATCGAGGTGAAGCTCTCCCATTCCGAAGATAAGGAGCTGTCCGGTTTCTTTGTTATTTCTGTAATTGAAAGAAGGATCTTCGATTTTGAGATAATCGAGAGTCTTCTGAAGTTTTTCTTCATCAGCGGAAGTTTTCGGTTCAATCGCAATCGAGATAACAGTTTCCGGAAACTCCATGAGATCGAAAATGATTGGCTTGTGTTCAGCACAAAGAGTTTGTCCGGTGGTGGTGAACTTGAGTCCAGAGACAGCAACAATATCTCCGGATGAAGCAGTTTCAAGCTCAGTCCGTTTATTCGCGTGCATTTGAAGAATTTTATTAATGCGTTCTTTTTTCTTCTCAAGCGGATTGTAGACCTGAGTACCAGCAGTCAACTCTCCTGAGTAAATGCGGATGAAAGTGATCTGGCCCACGAACGGATCAGAAGCAATTTTAAATGCGAGCGCACTGAATAGCTCTTTTTCATCGGGCTTACGGGTCAGCATTTTCTCCGGATCTTTAGCGTCGTGACCTTTCACTTCGCCCTTATCAAGCGGCGATGGAAGATATTTTACGACAGCATCAAGAAGCGGCTGAACACCTTTATTCTTGAAGGCAGAACCGCAGAGAACAGGAATGAAGCCGTCTGTGATAGTTGCTTTACGAATAGCTGTTTCCATCACTTCAGCAGAAATCTCTTTTCCATTGAGATAATCATCCGCGAGCTTATCATCAAAATCGGCAAGAGCTTCGATGAGTTCATCACGATAGAGCTTTGATTCATCCAGTTCATCGCCAGCGAGATCGACGATATCAAACTTCTGGCCCAGATCAGATCCGGCCCAGGTATATTTTTTGAGAGTAAGAAGATCGATGAGTCCTGAGAAATTTTCTTCTGAACCAACTGGCATCTGAATGGCATTCGCTTTTTTTCCAAGCTTCTCTCGAATCTCAGTAATACAGTTCTGGAAGTCAGCGCCCACGCGGTCCATCTTGTTAACGAAAGCAATTCGAGGAACATGATATTTATCGGCCTGTGCCCAAACAGTTTCCGATTGTGGCTCGACACCTGAAACGGCATCGAACACGCCAACTGCTCCATCAAGAACACGGAGAGATCTCTCTACTTCAATCGTAAAGTCCACGTGTCCCGGTGTATCGATGATATTGATGATGTGCTTGTTCCACTCACAAGTGGTAGCAGCGGCGGTGATAGTAATCCCACGCTCCTGCTCCTGAACCATCCAGTCCATCGTCGCAGTTCCTTCGTGAACTTCGCCAATTTTGTAGTTCTTTCCGGTGTAGAAAAGAATTCGTTCAGTAGTGGTGGTCTTGCCGGCATCGATGTGGGCCATGATGCCAATATTGCGGACTCTGTGCAGTTCAGATGATTTCATAGGGATTATTTGTACTTGGATTTAGGGCAAAAAAAAAGCCGTCCGAAGACGGCTTTTTTTGGAAATTCTAGATTACCACTTGAGGTGAGCGAAAGCTTTGTTAGCTTCTGCCATTTTGTAAACATCTTCACGTTTCTTAACGGCGCCACCACGGTTGTTAGCAGCATCGATGATTTCGTCAGCGAGCTTCTCAACCATGTTCTTGCCAGCGCGCTCACGTGAATAATCACGGAGCCAACGAAGAGCAAGAGACTGCTTTCTGTTAGGACGAACTTCAACAGGTACCTGATAAGTAGCACCACCGATACGGCGAGACTTAACTTCAACAGCTGGTTTGATGTTGTTCATGGCTTTTTTGAAGACTTTAATGCCTTCTTCGCCCATTTTCTTCTCTACGAGATCAAGAGCACCGTAGAAGATAGCTTCTGCAGTAGACTTCTTTCCGTCGTACATAAGAGTGTTAATTGTTTTTGTAACGAGAATGTCTCCGTACTTTGGATCAGGAAGGACTTCGCGTTGTTCTGCTTTATGCTTGCGGCTCATTGTTTCCTCTTCTTATTTCTTAGGTTTCTTAGCGCCGTAGAGTGAACGACGCTTACGGCGTTTCTCAACACCTGAGGCATCAAGAGCTCCGCGGACAGTGTGGTAACGTACACCGGGGAGATCCTTCACACGACCGCCACGAATGAGGACGATAGAGTGTTCTTGAAGGTTGTGACCTTCGCCGCCGATGTAAGAGATTACTTCGTAACCGGATGTAAGTTTCACCTTACAAACTTTACGTAAAGCCGAGTTTGGTTTCTTAGGCGTAGTTGTATAAACACGAGTACAAACTCCACGGCGCTGAGGACAACCCTCGAGAGCTGGTGACTTTGTCTTCGTCTTTTGCAATTCGCGGCCTTTGCGAACCAATTGGTTGATAGTAGGCATACTTCATTCCTTACATAGTTAATGATTAGCCGGAGTATTTAACAAATCGCTCCGGCTAATTCAAGTTTTAATATTCAATCCTAAAGGCTCATGCTGAACGGGGTCTCTTCCTTCGTCACATCTGCCTGGAAATCCTTATATCTAGGGATACCAGTACCAGCTGGAATCAGTCGGCCCATCAGCACGTTTTCTTTCAGACCAAGGAGATCGTCTTTCTTACCTTCCAAGGCTGCCTGGGTGAGGACCTTGGTAGTCTCTTGGAAAGATGCAGCAGACAAGAATGAGTCTGTTGTGAGAGACGCTTTAGTAATACCGAGGAGGAGAGCTTTCGCGCTCGCTGGCTGGCTTCCCGCTGCGATCAATCTTTCATTTTCCTCGAGGAATTCCGCTTTAGTGATTGAATCACCTTCAACGAAAATTGAATCTCCTGGAGCTGTGATTTCTACTTTCTTCAGCATCTGGCTAACGATCACTTCAATGTGCTTATCATCGATTTTCACACCCTGAAGGCGATAAACTTCCTGGATCTCGTCAGTGATGTAGCGAGCGACCGCTTTCTCACCGAGAACACGAAGAATATCGTGCGGGTTAGTAGGTCCATCCATGATTTGGTCACCTGGACGAACATAGTCACCCTCGTTAACGATCACATAGCGACCTTTTGGAATGGTGTAAACCACTGGCTCTGAACCGTCCTCAGGCTTAATGATGATCTTTCTTGAACCACGAACTTCAGGGCCGTACTCGATAGTGCCGGCGATGTCCGCGATCTGCGAAGAGTTAGTCGGCTTTCTTGCTTCGAAAAGTTCAGCAACTCGTGGAAGACCACCGGTGATGTCTTTTGTTTTTGTAGACTCACGTTGAACTTTTGCGATGACGAGACCGCCGTCGATTTTATCCCCTGGATTCACTACGATGTTCGCACCAACAGGCAGTGTGTAAGAGGCAATACGTTTTGTTCCCGGAACAACGATCGGGTTACCGGCGTCGTCCACGAGAATAATACGTGGTTGTTTAGAGAGATCTTCTTTGGCCTTAGCTTCAGTTACAACTCGGTGAGAGAGACCAGTCACGGCATCGAGAACTTCTGTATAAGTCGCGCCCTGAACAAGGTCTTCAAACTTAATTGTACCGGCAACTTCAGAGATGATTGGCATCGCGAATGGATCCCACTCGAGAATGCGGTCACCAACTGAAACCGACTGGCCGTCTTTGAAGAAGATAGTTGCACCGTAGATCGCTGGGTAACGTTCTTTCTCTGCACCAGCTTCCGTCTTGATAATGATCTCACCAGTCTTGTTGAGAATCGTCATCTGACCATCAGCACGTGTAACAGTTTTCACGTTTTCGAATACGAGCTTACCAGCTGTCTTAGCTTCTGTTTTGTTAACCTGAGCACCAGCAGTAGCTGTACCACCGATGTGGAACGTTCTCATTGTGAGCTGTGTACCTGGTTCACCGATCGACTGAGCGGCGATGATACCTACTGCTTCACCGATAGAAACGAGCTTACCGCGGGAAAGATCGCGACCGAAACAAAGTCCGCAATAACCGTGCTTCTCTTTACAAGTAAGAACAGAACGAACTTTCACCTGGTCGATTTCTTCGGCCATCAGTGTGTTCACATCTTTCTCTGTGAAGAGATGGTTTCTTGGGAAGAGAGTTTGCTGGTTTTTGCCTTTCACGTCTTCAAGGGCCACACGTCCGAGAACGCGAGATGCCACGTGCTCAGCAATTTCCCCTGCTTCAATTCTTGAAGTGAGGACGATCCCGTCTGTAGCGTCACAGTCAACCTG
>JBJMLZ010000159.1:0-2334 GCA_045805035.1 Bacteriovoracaceae bacterium | reverse complement strand
TTCATTTCCTTTCTGCTCTTTGCCGCCGCTGAACTCTACGCCGCCGCGATCAAGTTCAACTTCTGATTTATCAAGTTCAGAGGCATCGACTTCTTCTCCGGCCTTCTCATCAATCTGTTCGCCGAATTCTCCGGAGAAATCTTTTTCTTTATCGTCGTATTTCACATCACGTGAAGGATTCGGTTTGATTCCCGATTTTTTTATTTCATTTTGATTTTGTTGCGTATTCATAGATGTGCCTCCTGGTATTACTGATGAAGCACATATGATGCCACTGCCAACAACACTGCGTTGAAGGATGTGAGGCAGAAATCTACGGCCAAGCAAATTGGTCACCTGAAAACCATGGTGGAATACTGGCATCAAGATTGCTCCTTATGTCTGGTATGAAAGTACTGACAATAATGCTGCTCTATTCTTTTGTGTTTACCGCTTGTTCTCACAAGGCGGCGGAAAAGCACACTGCTGAAAAAGGCATCACAGATGAGGCCTTAGAGGGCGCGCCGTATACAGCGCTTCAGTTTGAAAAAGGAAAATCAAAACTCACATCAGAGTCACAAAATTTTCTCAATGAGCTTGCGAAGAAGGCTTCACGTCCAGGAAGAGAGATTACCGGCATTAAAGTCCTCGCGTGGGCAGATAAAGAATATCCGGCAGAGGGAGAAAAGCCTAAGCGGAAAGACGTTGTTCTGGCGCGGGATCGCGGAACGATCGTGAAAAAATATATTCAGGAAGATCTCCACAGCTCTGAGCGCATCGAAGTTTTCAACATGGCGAAAAAACCGGACATCGTTGATCGCGCAATCAAGGACGAAGAATTCCGGGTGAAACAAGATGTCGCGCGGACCGGAGTGAGTTCCACACGACTTCCTTCCGGGGAAACTTCGTGGACCAAAGCTGGCAAAGTGATCGTGATTGTGGACTACAAGGAAGTTAACAAATAACAGGGAGCCGTTATGCCAAACAAGATCGAAGCAGATTTTTCATCGACCCAACCCGACATCAACATCGGTATTAATGAGCAGGACCGTAAGCAGCTCTGCAAGGGTCTCTCGAAGTTCCTCGCGGACTCCTATCTTCTCTATCTCAAGACTCAAAACTATCACTGGAACGTAACCGGCAGAACATTTGCCGAGCTTCACTTGCTCTTTGAAAAACAATATCAGGATCTCGCCGAAGCAGTAGATGAGATTGCAGAACGTATCCGGGCCCTGGGAGAATTCGCGCCAGGATCATTTGCCGCTTTCTCCAAAGTAACATCAATCAAGGAAGAGGCCTCTATACCGACTGCGGAAGAGATGGTTCAAAATCTCGTGGTGGGAAATGAAGCGGTTATTTCAACTGCGCGTGAACTCATCAGCCAGACTGAGGAATTTGAAGATGATGTGACAGCAGATCTTCTTATTGAACGGATGAAGGTCCATGAGAAGAATGCGTGGATGCTTCGCTCGCTGATTTCTCCGAATAAGGCCCACTAAGATTTCTTACCTCTCGCAGAAGCCCCTCAAGATCGAGGGGCTTCTCGACGATGGAAACAAATTCTCCCGGTGGTGCCACGCACTTCACCTCATCCGGACTTCCGGAAACGAGAATCACCGGAGTGCAGTCTCCCAAAGATTTTTTTCTCCGCAAGAACTCACAACCATCCATATCTCCCAGATGAAAGTCGACAATGAGACACGACGGATGAGCGCGACTTCGCGCCAGCGCATCGAGAGCTGCAGAGCCGCTACTGAATGATCTGACAGACAGGCCTTCCTTTTTCATCGACCAGCTCATCACCTCGCAAAGATCCTCGTCATCATCAATGACAAAAACATCGCCGGTTTCCTCGCTCAACTTCTCCATGTGACCGCGGGGAATCCGGAACTGGAAGGACGCGCCTTTCCCCGGAATGTTTTCGCACGTGATTGCTCCCCCATGGGCCTCAATGATACTTTTACAGATGAAAAGTCCGAGACCAGTGCCGGATCCTTTCGATTTTTTTCCCGTCCAGTATTTATCAAAGACTTTTTCTTCTTCACCTGCGGGGAGTCCCCTGCCGGTATCGGTCAGAACAAAATAAAAATTTTCCTCATCCCAGTTGATATTGAAAATAATTTCGCCAGCGGGAGGAGTGAATTTAATCGCGTTACTCAGAAGATTGGAAAAAACCTGAAAGATTTTATTCCGGTCCAGCGGTAGCTCCGGAACAACTTCTTTCGGCGTGAACTTCACTTTGATGTTTTTTTCCTGGATGAGAGGCCGCACGTTATCAAGACTATCAAAGAAGAGTTTCACCGGATCAACCAAAGTCTTCTGGAGATTCTTGAGCCCTTCCTGACTCTTGTTTTT
>JBJMLZ010000158.1:0-9435 GCA_045805035.1 Bacteriovoracaceae bacterium | reverse complement strand
TGATGAAGAACCAATCTTCAAAAATCTTCTGAAGCTTTCTGCCACTTCAACCCCGATTGCTTTTTGTGCTTCCTCAGTACTGCCACCAATGTGCGGAGTGAGAATGACGTTCGAGAGATTCTGCAGGGGAGAAGTGAACTTCTCTTTGTTCGAAGCGGGTTCCACCGGAAACACGTCGATGGCACATCCGGCGATATGTTTTTCTTTCAGGGCATTCACGAGGTCTTCAATCACCACCACCGTCCCGCGGGAAGCGTTGATGAGGCACGCACCTTTCTTCATGAGAGCGAGCTCGCGCTTACTGATCATGTTCATCGTCTCCTGCACCTCGGGCACGTGGAGAGTGACAAAATCTGACTCGCGAAGAAGTTCATCAAGTGACGTCATCGCGCGCGCATTGCCGAGTGGAAGTTTTTTAACTGCATCGTAAAAGAGAACCTTGAGACCCATCGCCTCGGCGAGAATCGAAACCTGGCTTCCGATGTGGCCGTAGCCCACGATCCCCAGAGTTTTCCCGCGCACTTCACGAGAGCCTTCCGCCGACTTCATCCATTCTCCGCGATGAGCGAAAGAATTTCTGTCTCCAAGCTGGCGCGAGAGCGCGATCATTTCTGCAATCACAAGTTCTGCGACGGAACGGGTGTTGGAGTGAGGAGCATTGAAAACGGCGACACCTTTTTTCCGCGCGGCCTCGAGATTGATCTGGTTGGTGCCAATGCAAAAAGCCCCAATCGTGAAAGTGCTCTTGAAATTCTCGAGAACCTTCGCCGTGATTTCTGTCTTTGAACGAATCCCGATCGCGCAGTAATCCCCCACGAGCTTGATGAGTTCGTCTTCCGGAGGAGCATAGGTGAGGAGGTCGACTTGATAGCCTTCCTGCTCAAGCATTTCCTTGGCGACATGATGAATGTTTTCAACGAGGAGAATACGGGGCTTTGATTGATTATTCATGATAGAGAATATGGTAAATCGCACTCTATCTGAATGAAAGAAAAAAGCCTGTTTGTGCCGTGCTTAAAGTTCGAGATTCTTCACGTTCTCGAGAACCATCGCATCGATCTTCGGGCGAAAACCTGATGACTGCGAAGGAAGATAGTCAGTGAGGATGCAGAAGAGCATGGTACCGGACTTGGTTTCCACAAAACCGGAGAGGCCCGCCGTACGGTTGAGTGTTCCGGTCTTGGCAAACAATACGCCCTGAAGATCGAGGAGTCTTTTCTCGAGAGTCCCTGTTTCACCCGGACGCGCGAGAAGTTCTTTGTACTCAGAGTATGAAGGATCGGCGTAGATCACTTTCAGAAGTTTCATCTCGATCGCGCAGTCTGCTTTGTTGTCGTAAGAAAGTCCTGAACCGTCGACCTGAATGAAGTCCGTTGGAGTGAGCGTGAGACCTTGTTGCGCGTACCAGTTCTTAAGCGCTTTTGGCCCGCCCATTCCTTTCAACGTCGCATCCGCCATTTCGTTCACGCTTTCTTTGAGCATCTTCGCGAGATATGTGGTGTCGCGGAATTGATTTTTGAACGCAAACCAACTCGTGAAAAGTTTCATCGTCGAGGCAGGCTTCACAAGTACAGAACGATTTTGTTCGGAAAGAATTTTGGATGAACCATCAGCGGCAATAACTTCGAAAGCGTAGGTCCATGTTCCTTGGGTGGATTTGGTATTGGGGGCCGAGCGATTCGTCTCAACCTGAGGAGCAAGGTTTTCAGCAGTGTCCTCGAAGCGATCGGCTGCCCAGGCGGCGCTAAAGGGTGAAATGAGAGCGAGAATAAGAAGTAACTTTTCCATACGTGGGGAGACTATCCTTATTAAGCTTGTCCTGAGAATGAAACTGTAAATTATTTACGGAAACCTTCAGTTGAAACAGTTAGCTTAAGCCAGGCTTAATTATAAAGGCCAGTGATAACAGTTGTATGGACGCCTGTAGCGGTCGGCGTTATTCTACCGCCGAGTCGTATTAAAAACATTTATCAAGCTGAATATGAAATCGAATAAACCCATTCTCGTTGTTGATGATGACCCGGATATCCGTGACTCGATTGCCTCGGCGCTCGAGATCGAAGGCTACGCGGTCCTGATCGCAGAAAACGGGAAAGCGGCCCTGGATCTTCTGCTTTCACTTACCGAAAATGAACGCCCTCGTTGCATCATGCTTGATCTCATGATGCCGGTCATGACCGGTGAAGAATTTCTGAGAACAGTTCAAGCTGACTATGCTGATTTGAAGCGGATTCCGGTCGTGGTGGCCTCTGCCAATGGTTCGCTTCTTCAGTCCGGTCTTCCGGCATCCGAAGTATTAAAGAAGCCCATCGACATCACTGAATTGTATCGGATCGCTGAACAGTATAACTGATTTTCTTTTGCGTCGGTTTCCGGACGTCTTCCTTTGAAAGAGCAGTATTAATTCCAAACGCAGCTTCTGCACCTTCCGCGGCCGCAACAATCACGAGTTGAACTTCCCTCAGGATATTTCCTGCCACGTAAAGGCCCGGCACTTTTGTTCTTTCGTATTTATCGGTGGGAACACCTTCTTTCTCATCGAACGGACACCCAAGTTGTTCAAGGAGACGCGAGCGAATCCAGGATTCGGTATTAAAAAACATCGCATCTCTTTCGATGCATTCACCATCTTCAAACTCAACTGCCGTGAGCTGCCCTTTCTCGCCCTTGAGAGCTTTCACTTTCTTCTCATTGAGCCAGATGCCATTGAGTTTTAATATTTCGCGGTCTTCTTCGGAAAGACTTGTGTCACCGTCCGTGATGAGAAGGATATCTTCGCTCCAGTTTTTGAGAGTGAGTGAAAGATTTTTTCCCCTCGCGCTCTTTCCGTAAATCAGGATGCGTTTTCCTCTCTGCTCCCAGGCATCACAATAGGGACAGGTGAAAACACTTTTTCCGTAGAGGGGAACGATTCCTTCCAGCTTGGGGATGTTGTCGATCACACCAGTTGCAATCAGAAGTTTCTTTGCGCGAAAAACTGTTTCTGCGGTCGTAGTGATTTCAAAACCGTCTTCAATTTTTTTTGCCTGCGTGACTTCGGTGAATAGATATTCCACCGTCTCGTATTTTTTTAAGTCTTGGTGGCATAGGGAGAGGAATTTAAAAGGGTCGACTCCGTCCCGCGAGATAAAGCAATGCATGCCGTGGGACCAGGCGTTTCTCGGGCGACCGCTGTCACAGATGAGAACTTTGCGAAGGCAGCGCCCGAGGATCAAGGCCGCACTGAGACCCGCGGGACCGCCGCCGACAATGATCACGTCATACATACTACTGGAAGAGATCTCTGTACTCCTTGGACATCTTCATTTCTTTCACGCGAGGTTCGTATTCCTTCCACAAGAGCTTGATCCGGCTCTTCTTTCCGGAATCGAGGTGATAGGCATCGTCCAGTTCTTTGCGAAGTTCAGGGATGACCTTAGAAACTTTTTCGAGCTCATCTTTAATTTCATTCACTTTCATGGAGAACTCCTTGGTCGTGAGATTTTAGGGACGGAAAGCGGGTCAAGTCATACGCCGTGTGACTCACGGGGCGTTTCCTGATAAGATGTGTCCATGTCTAAAACGCTTTCTTTTTATTTTCCGCTGAAAGTCGCTGAGCTTGATGCGCTCGTGACTGAACATCAGAAGAACTTTGACGAAATGATCAAGGATTCTTTCTCTGATGCGGAACTGGAACTCGTGGAAAAAAAACTGGATGCTCTTGCGGCGGTCTATGTCTCACCGGTGCTCCCGGAATTGACCTTCGGGGACTTTGATGCTGACGAATCTCTGCGGGATTTTTTTGTTTCTTGTAAGAGTACTTTGCTCCTGGAAAACGTTCCCTATCTTGAATCGAATCCCTTTCAGGTCTCGTGGCTCCAGATGCTTTTCGCAAAGTTTTCTTCCTTCCTCATAGATCGTGGTGACCTTACTCTAATCTCCAAAAAAGAATTTATGGGTGAGCTGGGACGCTACAAGAATTTTGACGGACTGATTGTCACTGAAAAGAAATCCGCGCCTCCGCTACAGCATGGAACCAGGGCGCCGGTTTTACCTATCGATTTTCTCATACTCGATGTCTATCGTGAGATTGATCGATTGCGTACGGAGAGTAAAATGTCTCAAGCTCTGGAGACAGTGGCGACGATGGATAAACCTCGCAGGCTCTTCACGATTATGAAAGAGGGGAGGCTTGATGGCGATGCGCTCCTGCGCTTGTCAGGGTTTAACCCTAAGGATTTCGACGATAATCTCGAAAAGTTGAAGTTTACGCTGAAGAAAGTATAGATAAATGTCTATATGATGCTTTAGTTTAGTCGCATTCTACCTATATAAGAATCGTTCTATAAATGTCTCATAGGAGATTTTATGGAAACTGCGATTCTTACTCCCTCTCAGACTGCCGGGCCTTTCTATCCGGGTGAGGGGGAATTCTCACTTGATCATGACCTCACTTTCGTTCCCGGCTCATCGGTTCGGGCGGAGGGTGAAGTGATTTATGTGAAAGGGAGAGTGGTTGATCAGAAGGGCCTCCCGGTGGCCGACGCGAATGTTGAAATATGGCAGGCCTGTGCTTCCGGAAAATACAATAGTCCTCTTGATCCGAATCCCGCACCACTCGATCCACACTTTCGTTACTGGGCGGAAGCTTTTACGAATGAAAACGGCGAATACATGTTCAAGACCATCGTTCCCGGTATCTATCCCGCCGAAGACGATTGGGACCGTCCTCCTCACATTCATTTTCGGGTAACGAAAAGAGGTCATGATGAACTCGTTACTCAGATGTACTTCAAGGATCATCCGCTGAATGACCTCGATCAGATTCTCCGGAAGATTCCGGGAGAGCAGAGAGAAGCCGTGATTGTGGATTTTGCGAATGAAAATAAGACCGGATTTTTTGAGATAGTCCTGAAATAAAAAGGGCCCCATTCAGGGCCCTTATCTTTTTAGTGCAGATTATTTCGGTTCAACCACAGTTCCCGCGAAGAGAACCGTGTTGGATTTCTTTTCAACCAGAGCGAAGTGGAACGGGCGATTCACTACAAAGCTGAGAGTCGGCGACGGTCTCACGCTGGTAGCACGGATACCGCCAACGATAGTCACTGCCGCGGCCTTCACACCTTTCTCATCAAGCTCGATGCGGCTGTTCTGACGAATGAGACCCACAACACTCGCGAGTGATTCCGGCGTCTGCATCATCGAGAAGTCAGCATGTTCATCAAAGAGGAACTGAAGTCCTATTGCCTTCGTGAGTTCATCATCGTTTTTCATCTCAACAGAAGTGTCGAAGCTGAATTTCGGCATGGTCACTCTTGCAAGCTCAACGTTCTTCTCAAGAAGAGTTGCGGTTTTTTTGAGGAAGGCATCATCAAAGAAAATGTCCTGAGACTTTTCTAGTGCTGTTCCTTCTGTCGGAAGATAGATCACCATTTGAATTTCCGGAGCATCAAAGCCTCTGGCAAAGGCCAATGATGCAACTTCGCCACCCTGGATTTTGGCATAACCAATTCCCTGCTCGGCAGTGATCATCGCTACTTTTTTAGGCTGGTGATCAAGTCCCATGAAGGCCGGAGTATTGACTCCCATGAGGTAGAATGGTTCTGCCCATGAAGCTTCCATATAAGTCGCGTTCATGACGACCCAGAGAAGATCTTTCAGAGTGACGAGGTCGATGATCTTTTTCACGAGTCCGTAGGTCTTCTTGTCCGCCCAGCCGTTGATGGCATCAGCACCCGCTTGCGTCTGAAAGTCAGCAGTGAGGACTTCAGCGTTGAAGTCATCCTTCGCCACTTTCTTGAAAGAAGCGCTGTACTCAAAGTGCGCGCGATCAGTTGCTCCATTTGTATTCCAGATGCTGTTATTCACTGAGAGTACAGATGGATTGGCAAACGGCGCCTGAGTACGGATACGCATCGCTTGTTCTTTTGAGAAGCTGATTGATTTCACGTTCGCCGCTGAATCAGCGTTGAGTGAATTGAGATCAGCACCAAGAAGAGTTTCAAGCTCAGCGCGGGTGGCGTGATCAGTACCGTTACCGGCGAGGATCACTGCCTGAGAAAGTGAAAGCGGAGACACCATGAAGTTCTTCGCCTGAAGGGCAGTTTTCGAGGCCTCTCTGGCAAGCTTAAGACCCAGTTTATTTGTGGCCTCCACCGCAGTGTTGGCGAAGGCATTCATCACGACAAAACAGGAAGCAAGTGCAAATGCTGTCGTTTTCATTTTGTGCTCCTTAAAATTGAATGCCGTCATTCACGACAATCACTTTTCCGGGATAAGGAACTGCAACAGTTTCTTCGAGAACCTGGGCCTTGTAACAACGGATACGATCAGAGTTCGGATCACGCTTCACGAGAACGTCAGTGTGGATTTCGTTATTCTCGGTTACTTCAATGTGCTTTTTTACAACCTGATCAGTACAACCGATGATGGCCTCGATTTTCACGATTGATCCGAATCCAGCGCACTGAGCGCCATCCGGAAGATGCGCCGGGCACATCGGAGAGATCTTTGTGATCTTATATTCCGCCGAATAGTAAGGTGGAATGTGATTCTGAGCAGAGACAACTGAGACGTTCATAAGAACTGCGAGGGCGAGAAGAGCTTTCATAAAATTTTCCTTTGTATGTGTGTGTTGGGACGCTTAGTGAATTTGTTCGTTAGTAATAGTGACGTGATCGATATCCGGAACTTTGACTGTCTTTGTGATCGTGTTCGCGCGATAGCACATTACCGGGCCCTGATCTCTGTCTGTGCGGACAACAGAAACGGCGTGGATCACATCATTGATTACTTCAAAGTTTGCGAAGATGAGTTGATCGAGGCATCCAATCGTGGCGGCGACAGTGACTGTGCCTCCCTGAGATTCGCACATCGGACCGTTGGCGCGACCTGCGCAGAAACGCTCTTTTTTAACGATTGTAAATTCGGCAGTCGAGAAAGTTACGTCAGTAGCAAAAGCATTTAAAGAAAGAAGGACAAAGGCCGCAGCGGCCATCATTTTTTTCATACATCACTCCTGTGTGTGTTTAAGTTGGGCGGAAAATAGGGCAATTTTTCAATAATAGACAATTATTTATTGCGCGGGTTATTCATAAGTTATACTTATGGATAAGAAGAGGGGTTCCCTATGCAGATCCGTGGACTCAATTTGAATAGCTTAGTGGTGTTTTCTTTCGTCTACCGTAGTGCCAGCATGACTCTGGCGGCGAAGGAACTGGGGATGACCCAGCCGGGAGTTACCCAGCATATCAAAAATTTAGAATCCGTTATGAATGTGAATCTCTTTGAAAGGGTAGGAAAAAAGCTCATACCTACAAAAGAAGCAGAGACTTTTTACCAGGGCCTCAGTGAAAACCTGGAAAGCATTGAAAATCTTCTCGTCGCTATCACAAAAAAAGATCGTCAGTTCTCAGGCAGCGTTCGCATTGGAGTGCCCATTGAATTCGGGAACACGATCATCCTTCCGAAGCTCTCAAGCATCCGCCAGCAGTTTCCCCAGGTGCAGTTCTATATCACTTACGGTCTTCCTCATGAGCTCAACTCTCTCATCCTGGAAGGAAAACTTGATTTCGCATTCATGGATCACTACGCTTCCAATCCCGCCATCAAGCGCGAAGTGGTTTATCATGAGAATCTTGTTCTCTGCTGTTCGCGCCAGTACGCGGAGCTCATCGGAACAACCAAGAAAAAAGAGCGCGCCTTCTTTGAGTCACTGAGCTTTGTAGATTATCAACCGGGTGAAGCTATCTTGCGAGACTGGTTTGACCGCGCTTACGGATTTAAAAAGATGAAGCTTCAGGTCGCCTCGTACTGCTTTGATGTTCAGGGGATCGCGACTCTTGTGAAGAACTCGATGGGCGTTGGGGTTCTGCCTGAGCACGTTTTCTCGCGCATGAAAGACCTCCATCAATTCAGGCCAAAACTCGGGGCCGTGAATAATCCCATCAGCCTCGCTTACCTTGAGCAGCGCTGGAACGTGCCGCTGAATCAGTTCGTGATCACAATGCTGAAAGACATTCTCTCTGAGAGGCCTTACAATAAGGTATGAACGATCTTTCTTTTCTCTCTATGGTGGAAGCTTCCGCGCACTATGATAAGGTGCTGGAGCATTCTTCACGGGCGAAAGAAACGATGCCGGGGTTTAAGGTCCTGGGAAATCCTTTTTACGTGAATGCCCTGGAAAAATCTCCGCGTTCGGTTGAACGTGTTTCTTCACATAATGAATTCATGAAAAAAAATTTCGGAGAGCTTCTCGATCGTACGGTGAAGCAATTGTCTGAGGTCTTTAAAAAAGAAGTTTTTCTGGATCCGGAGATTTCCTGGCCGGGATTTCATCTCATTACGATTGAGGGGAAGAGTAATTTTACGGGCCCTTTTCATTTTGATAACGAGTTCAACTGGATTCAACACCAGTTCCCGCGCTACAGTGACGTGACTGAACATGGAGCGAGCTTCACGGTTCTCCTTTCTCCGGACAAGGATTTGGAAAGCGGTCTTTTCTATCTCCCGGAGAATCATCCTCTCTCGGCATCCGTCGATAAATTTCCGCTGGCCAAAATTCGGGCGATGGCCGATTTCCATCAGTATGAAACCGGCAGGCTGAATTTCCATCGCCAGCTTCTCCATGCCATCTCCGGCAAAAACCACAGCGATAAGAAATTAGTGCGTGTGACGTTTCAGGGGCATCTGGTAGAGACGGGTGGAAAGCTTCTTCTTTACTGGTAGAGTGCCTTCAGCGAGCGGCAGATGATGTCAAGGGTGGCGTGAAGCTCTTCGCGGGGGAGATCTGAGCCAGCGAAACGCAGACCGCATTTTGATGGATCATTTATCACTCCTACCATAGTGATGGAGAACTGATCAAAGCCGAAACTATCACAGATGAGAAACGGCGTTGGTGCGAGCTTCTGAGATTTTCTTAAAGCAGATTCAAGCTCACTTCGTTCCTCGAGTTCAAGAAAACAATAAAGCTCATGCGGAAACGTCACTAGTTTTCCGACTCCCTTCAGGTGCTCCCGAAGATAGTCCGCCACAAACCGCGTGTTAGAACGAATGTCAGCGGTTCTTTCCTGAGTGAGCTTCAAAAAATCTTTTGTCCAGAAGGGATAAAGCGTTTCATAGGAAGCGGCGGAGCGGGTGATGGCAATGACATGTTTCATTTTCTTGTCATGTTCTTGTACGAGCGCTTCTGAACTTCCTGCTGGTAAATAAACAATCGAACCGAGGAGTCCATACTCAGCTCCCAAAGCATCCAGCTTGATATGACTGCGGACGATAAAGGCAGGAACATTCCTTTTCTTGATTTCGAGAAGAACGGTTTTCATTTCCGGTGATTGCATTTCCCAGCAGGTGGAGTCGACCACGACCCACTCACAACTGTTCAGTTGCTCTTCAAGCTTTGAGGCCACAACTTCGTAGGAAGTGGAATCCAGACACAGCACTTTTGTTTTTCCGGAC
>JBJMLZ010000157.1:0-10445 GCA_045805035.1 Bacteriovoracaceae bacterium | reverse complement strand
GATGACAGTCGCAGTTGAAGAGAGTTTCAAGTTTTCCGGAGTGACTTTCGTGATGGTTTTGATTTTATCGAGCTCTTTCAGGAAATTTTCCGGCTCAAGCACAACCCCGTGGCCGATGACCGACATACAGTGCGGATGAAGAACTCCGGAAGGAATCACGTGAAGAACAGTTTTTTGTCCATTCACCGAGATCGTGTGGCCGGCGTTGTGACCGCCCTGGTATCTCACGACGAGATCGCATTTTTCTGCGAGAAGGTCAGTGACCTTTCCTTTTCCCTCGTCACCCCATTGAGCACCAATGATTGCCAAAGTCTGCATATGACTTTCCCCGAAATTTCGTAAATGTTTAGCGGTACAACAGACATTACCAATCTGTAGGGGCAATGAGAATGCCCCTTTTATTGAAATTTTCTTTCTGCACCTGAGTCAATGTGATGGGAATTTGACGTTATTAAACAAAAAACAGGGAAGGGCATTACCCCTTCCCCGGAAAGGCCTGGAACCCAATTTTCCTGGGAGGATATTGATCCAGGTCTTAAGCAATCGATCTGAGTTCAAGCCGACTTTGTAGAGCATCGAGGACAGTCTGAAATTCGGAAAGCGTTGGCAGATTTCCGAAGTGAGTGTTCTCGTGCATGTTCATCGAGGTGAAGTCGAAAATCTCGATGGGAGTGGACTTCTCCGCGCCCTTCTGGAACGCTCTCCAGTTGGACTTTCCTGTTTTGCTGTAACAGGCGAACAGGTCTTCCACCAGCTCCTGCTTAGTTTTGACTCCGACACTGACGACATGTCCATTGTCATCAATCTCGAGGTACCAGACTCGGTAGTCATTCTGGTTTTTGGGATGCTGCTTGGATTCGACCGCGATGGCGAGTTTCATGGATCCCTCCTTGTCTCTCTGATTTGCGTCCCGTCCTGAGACGAAATCCGTGTGTGTGTGAAGATTGAAGGTGTCCCTGAACTCCGTCCTGGAGTTGTGGAGGGGATCGTCCTTCCCGCGTCCTGCTTACACACATCATTCCATCGTGCCCCTATGATTGTATGCATCTTCTTGCAAACATCAACTCACCTGTATGCGAGTGAAAGTAAGAAGAGATAGGTGACAAAAAGATACTTTGTCGGATGCTCGCGTGCTTTAGAGAACTTGCCCCGATCACAAGCGGTGACAAAACAGAACCAAAAACTGAGTGAATTGTTTCAAGATATGAGCGAAGATATTTTTTATGTCGATCATCCGCTCTTCTATCAAAATGGCAATTGCCACTTTCTTCTCGCGCATCCTCGGACTCGTGCGCGAGCAGGTGATGGCGGCGTACTTCGGCGCCAGTGGCGTGACGGATGCTTTCTTAGTTGCGTACAGAATTCCGAATCTCCTGCGCGATCTCTTCGCCGAAGGTGCTTTCTCCTCGGCATTTGTCCCGACCTTCGTGGAAGCGAATCAGGAATCCGCGGAGAAGGGAAGAGAACTCATGTGGGCGCTCTTCTGGCTCCTCACTGCGGTCACGGGAATTATCTCCATCGGGATTTTTATTTTTGCTCCCGAACTCATCCGCGTTTTTGCTCCCGCATTCATTGAAGATCCGGCGAAGTTTGAAATCTGCGTGAACCTCACCCGGATCATGGCGCCATTTCTCACTTTCGTTTCTCTCGCCGCTCTTTTCATGGGTGCACTCAACTCGCTCAAAGTTTTCTTTGCACCTGCACTTGCTCCCGCATGGTTCAACGTGGTCTCGATTGTTTCGCAGCTGGGTCTTTCGGGGTGGCTCTACTCGCGAGGAATTCACCCGGTGTACTCACTCGGGATCGGCGCCATGCTCGGTGGTCTTGTTCAGGCGGTAGTACAGGTGCCGCTGATTCTGAAGAAAGGCTACAAACCGATGTGGCCGAAAAATATCTGGACGCCGAAAACATCAAAAGTTGTGATGCTTATCGGTCCGGGTCTCATTGGTTTTGCCGCCACCCAGGTGAATCTTCTCATCAATACGATTCTCGCGACGAGTACGGTAGTGGGAGCGACGTCATGGCTCAACTATGCTTTCCGATTGTTCCAGCTTCCGGTGGGAATTCTTTCTGTCTCGATCGGAAACGCCAACCTTGTTCACTTCTCCGAGGCGTGGAAAAGAAAAGACGTTGAAGGAGCAAAGGCCCAGCTCCAGTCGAGCTACTACCTTTCGTTTCTCACCGTGATGCCGGCACTGGCGATGCTTTATTGCCTCTCGGATGAAATGGTGAGCGTAATCTTTGAACGCGGGAAGTTTGATCACCACGCGACTCTTATGACCGGTGAGGCGCTCAGGATGTATGCCCTGGGACTTCCTTTCTACAGTCTCTACAAAATTCTCGTTCCGACCTTCTATGCGCTGGACCGTCAGAAAATTCCGGTCGTGGCCTCCCTCGTCTCCATTGCCTTCAACATAGGTTTTTGTTTATTACTGACGCCTACCTATGGCTTCAAAATCCTCGCGCTGGCGACGACACTTTCGATGCTCCTGAACTCTGGAATTCAGAGCTGGGTGTTGAAAAAAGACCTCAATCTCAGTGCGGGCTTCTTCTTTTCCCGAAGAATTTTCAAAGTCTTAGCGGCGACAGTTTTATCCGGGGCCGTCATCGAAGTGTTCTTTAAACCAGAATTTTTCTCTCAACCATTCATCACGAAGTGCGTGACCCTCACTGCACAAATCTCTGCGATCGGACTCCTTTACGCCACGTTCCTTGTACTCATGGGAGAACGTTCGGCCGTGAATGCGATAGTGTCAAAAATCACAAAAAAGTTCGCAAGAAAGTAAAATAAATCAACGCTTTAACTTGTGAGCAATCGAGTTTTTAGTTATCCTGTTAGTAGATACCTATTTAAGGAAGTTTTGATGAAGACTGATTTCGAAACGCTCAAAGCGCTCTCCACATACACGATCAACCACTTGAAACAAGCTGAGATGATCGACTTCGCTGCTGATTCACGTGCTGATCTGATTGAAGCATTGGCGACTGAATTTGGTGTGAGCTTTGCGACTGATGAAAATATCAAAGAACAGGCAATTGAAGAAGTTGAAGAAAAATTCGGCGAAGATATTCCTGGTGATATCACTGAAACAGAAATGTTCAATCATGCCCGCAAAGAAATCATCAAGTCATTCAATGGTGAGAACATCGGTGGACTTTATCTCATGGAGTCTCTCCACAATATCGCCATCCGCGTGAAGAATTTCCTTCTTTCGAACGAGCTCGTGGAAGACGTGTTTTCTTCAGACGAAGAGCTGATCGATTTCGTGATCGATAAAATCCGCGGCTTCGCCCCAAAAAGAAACTAATTACTTTTTCGGAAACGTCAGAAGATTTCCCACCAGACCAACCGCGAGATTGGTGACGTAGAAAAATGCGTTTCCGTTATCTGCCGAGAAGACCGCGATAAATCCGCAAATCACAATCCATTCATTCATCGCCCAGCAAATGATATTGAGAGTGTTTTTCTTTTGCGGATTTGTCTGCGAAGAAACTTTTTTATGGTGAATAAAGAGAACGTAGAAAACGACGATGTTCGCGAAAACCGCCATGTAGTCCAAAGGCCTCATGGCATAGGGAATAAAGACGGCTGAAACTTTTCCCAGCACAAAGAGAATGATGCCATAGAGGAACATGGAACCTGTAAGTGCGGACCACAGAATCTTCGCGACAAGTTCAGGTTGAGCAGGGACAGGCTGGCGTGGCTGAAGCATAGAAACTCCTATAAAAATCTTATCACGATTTCATTTCAAGTTCAGAGAGGCTCTCTTCAAAATAAGGTCCTTCCACTAAACCATTGAGAACGGAGCTTCTGGACTCGAACATAAAATAACCAGAGTCGTTCTGCGCACGCGTGAAATAGATATCATAATAAATGCGATCGACAATTTTCTGAGACGCTTTTCCTTCCACGCGGATCACTTCCTGAAAATGTTCCTGCACTTTTGGATCCCGGAACAACACCCGTGAGTCTGTTTCAAACACCACATCCTCATCAAAGTGAATGTCTTCGAGATCGAGCTTTTCTTCGAGAAGCTTCGGAAGATCTTTGCCATCGTGATGGGGCACATATTGATAGACAGCGTACCAGTCGTAACGGGTGTCGGTTCGTTCAAAGCGCAACTCGTGATCGGTTTGAGACGTGATCGTCCACCAGTTCGGAATCATCAGAACGAGGTCGCCGAACGTGACCTGGTAGGAGTCGTCCTTAAAAGTCGACTTCTCTTCTCCGATGATTTTCATGGTGTAAAAACCAGCACCTAGAAAAGCGAGCACGCAAAGCCAGCCAAGGATGTGGTCGGAGAAGATATTCATGGGCCAGAGATTACAGCAAGTTCCGTGCACTTTCCAGTCTTCGATTCATCTAAAGTCCTGAGACTTATCGACCGATAATGTACTGACGAGATGGAGTTCTGCCCGGCGAATTTTGCCGAGAGATAGCTCCCGTTTCATCAAGTGTTAATATTTAAATGTGTAAATCTCCCACGGGTAGGGAGAAATAAAATTGGGTAGGGATATGAATTACAAATTGGTTGTCTTCCTGTTCACCATCTTTGCTTCGGCAACTTCGCTAGCGGCGAATGACGATGCACTGGCGAGCAGAATCTACTCCTTCTGTCAGAGCAGTGGAGGTCGGGTGGAATATTCACCTAGCGCCACAGTGGACTCTCAGGGAAGAACCTGTGTCACCAGTCACTGTGCGATCGACAGCCGATCAAACGGAACTGCGTGTGATGTGAACATCGATTCACAGCAAATCCCTGCTGGTTGTGCCCGCGCGGTCCTGAAAAAATGCGGAACGGTTGTTGAAGATAACGGTGCTTCTTCTGGCTCACAGTCTGGTGCATCTTCTGGTTCACAATCAGGAGCTCAGTCTGGTGCTTCTTCCGGTTCACAGTCTGGTTCATCTTCCGGCGCATCTTCTGGTTCACAATCAGGAGCTCAAGCTGGTGCTTCTTCCGGTTCACAGTCTGGCGCTCAAGCGGGTGCAGCTAACGGCAACGGTGCCGGCGCGATTGTTTGTGAAGAGCTCGAAGGCGAAGGCCGTCTCTATCCAGGCGACGCTTGTTATAATGAATGTAAACCACGCAAAGCGATCCTCGGCCTCTTCGGTAAAACGAAGTCAGGTGAAGAGCGCAAAGGTTGCGTAGATTGTCTTCGTAGATTCCCTGAGCGCTATCACCTCCGTGGTGATACAGCCAGACGTGATGGTGTATCAGTTGGTGGTCTCGGTGTTCGCACCGGCCAGATTCAGTGTCGTAACACTGCTACAGGTGCCATCGTTTCCATCACAGGTTCAGGATCTGCGTGTCCGTCAGGTCACGTGATCTATACTGGTCCAGCTAACGGCAATGGTGGAATTGTTGTCAGCGGTGGCGTAGCTGCCGGTGGTGTTGGTGGTAACGGTTCAGTGATCGTTGTCAGCGGTAATGGCGCTGGCAGTGGTGTTGATAACCGTCCAGCTTTCTGTAACTCATCTAAGAGAAGTGATATCGAAGCTTGTGAAGCGTGGATCAGAAATAATGCTCGCTTCCAGTGTTCTAGCGGCAGCGGCCGTTGTATCGACGAAGGTTCAGTCTACTCTCGTTACGATCGTGACTGTCCTACATGTGATGCCGCTCGACGCAGCGGTGGTAGCACGCTCTCTGGTATCGCGGAAATCGCAGGTGCACTTGCTCCACCTCTGGCGGCACTCGGTATTGGTTACTTCAATTCACGCGCTCAGATCAAGTCTTCCCAGGCGTTTGCGAACATGGGCGAGGCGAACTACGCCAACTGTCAGATCCAGAACAACAACTATCTCCAGTACGTAGCTGCCAACGAGCTTCCGGGAATTACACCGACACAACAGACTCAGTTCAATACTTCTTGTAACGGTTCTTCTTTAGGTGCTTACGCCGGACTCGGCGGTGCTTACGGCGGACTCATGGGTGCTGGTTACTCACCAGGATTCATCGGCGGTATGATGGGCCCTTACGGCGGATATAACCCATACGGCATGGGCGGTATGGGAGGCATGGGCGGAATGGTCGGCGGCATCATGGGTGGATACTCCGGTGGGATGATGGCAGGCGGAATGTATCCTGCTGGCGGTCTCGCTGGTGGTGGACTCGTAAACGGAATCTCTCTTGCTGGCGGTGTTGCCGCTGGTATGTATAACGGTGGCATGATGGCCGGTGGAATGTATCCAGCGGGCGGAATGATGGCCGGTGGTTACATGGCAGGTGGTATGTATCCAGCGGGTGGAATGTATCCGGCTGGCGGCATGATGGCAGGCGGAATGTATCCAGCAGGCGGTCTCTCTGGTGGCTACCTTGCCGGTGGTATCGGAGTCGCAGGCGGAATGTATCCAGCGGGTGGTCTCTCTGGCGGTTACATGGCCGGTGGTATGTATCCAGCAGGCGGAATGCTCGCCGGCGGTTACAACACAGGAATCAATCCATACGGCGGAATGTACGGCGGCTATGGTTCAGGTGTCGGCACTGGTTACGGTTATCCAGGAGCAATGGGTGGCTACTACGGCGCTACTATGAACACAGGCATGCTCTCGCAGCAGACTTCAAACTACGATGCCATGTTACAGCAGCGCGGTCTCGCGTATAACATGGGCCAGATGTCGAGTGGTGGGTACGGCGGAATGTACGGTGGTACTGCTGCTTACAGCCCGATGAACCTCGGTATCAGCGGTGGTCTTTCCGGATCATTCGGTTTCTAAAAATTAAAACAGCTCAACAAAAGAAGGGCCCTTTCGGGCCCTTTTTTTATTGGTAAATGTTCACGATACATTCAATGGATTTTTCTTTTCCATCCTTCCACTCCGATGTCACCGTGTAGGTTAAACGCTCATCGACCGCGAGCGTACGGAAAGTTCCATAGCTGTCAGAGGAAAGGAATTCTCTCGTGCCGAGATTCAGGCGATAGCCCGAGCCTTCAGGGATAATCCGCGAAACTGATTCACCGTAAACCGCAGCGAAGACATCTGCGTGGTTGTCATGAAATCTGATTTCAAGGCGACACATTTCGTTCTTGGGAGTCCTTCCCATGATCGCGCCGTTCTCGAACAATTTTTTCATCGCAGTGAGAACTGTATCGTCAGCGACTGCTGAGAGGGAAAGAAGAAGGCCAAAAGTAACGAAGATTGTTTTCATGCCGTGAACTCCTGAAGAAAGTTGGCGGCACACTATCAAAATTTGTCGGGGGAATTCAACTTGAGAAGAGAAAAATTCAGGGGGCATAACCCCCTGAACTCAGTAAAATTACATTTTCTTGTTATGAACGAGGGTCTTGATCTCGTGACGGAAGATCACTTCAATCTTGTCGTCGACGACTTTCTCGACGATGCCCGGGCCGAACTTCACGTGATCAAGGATGTCGCCTTGATTGAATTTCTGGTCCATGGCGTAGGGTGTAGATTTCTTTTTCGTGGAAGACATTTTCTCCATCCACAGGTCAGAAACAGAAATAACTTTTGAAGGACCGAGCATGCTCTTTTTTCTGGTCTTGTTTTGTTTGGATGAAGTCGAAGCGTCTTTGAAGGCCTGGATTGTTCCGCAAGTGTTACATTTTACCTTCGCGATGTTTTTTGAATCTTTCATCGCAACAATAGTATGGCCAAGGTTCAGTTTACATTTTGTGCAATACGAGAGCACGTCCTTGCCAACCGTTAACTGAGACATAGTTTTCCTTTTCGTTTAAAATAGGGGAAGCGAACAGTGGGTCGGCTTCGAATGAATTGAACCAATCCATTATGCCAGACTGACCACACTCAGTCAAAGAAACTCCCTATGAAGAAGACCGAAGAGCTCCTCGACAAGGCCAATTCTCTCCCGCAAGCACCAGGCTGTTACCTCATGAAGGACAAGAATGGTCGGGTGATTTACGTCGGGAAGGCCAAGAAACTCAAATCGCGCGTAGTGACCTACTTCAATCAGTCGGTCAAAGGTCTTAAGACCGAGTTCATGGTCTCTCACGTCCATGACTTTGACTTCATTGTGACCCGCTCTGACGCTGAGTCCTTCGTGCTCGAAAACAATCTCATCAAAGAACAGTCTCCAAAGTACAACTTCCGTCTTCGCGACGACAAATCCTATCCGTATGTGCAGGTGAACTGGAACGAAGATTTCCCTCGACTCGAGTATGTGCGCCGGCCTAAGAAGGGTCGCGGAAAAGAGCTCATGGGCCCTTATCCCCATGGCTCAAACATCTCGATGATCATGCGGATTCTGACAAAATCTTTTGGCCTTCGCGATTGCAGTCTCTCCGAATTCAATTCACGAAAAACTCCGTGCCTACTTCACCAGATGAAACAATGTTCTGCTCCGTGTGTGGGACTTCGCTCAAAAGTTGAATACGAAGGTGACATCAACACCGCGATTGGATTTTTCCAGGGCCCGATCAAAGCTCGCCGGACGATTCAGAAACTCGAAGAGCGGATGATGGGTTACGCTGAGAATGAAGAGTATGAGATGGCGGGAATCATCCGCGACAACATTCAGCTTCTCGAAGAATTTCTGGAGAAGTCTCATGACCAGCGTGTGGAAAATCTCAACTCCGATAAGAACATCGATGTGTGGTCTTACTGGAATGGTCGCGATGAAGTGGATATTTCCATCTACATGATCCGCGCGGGACTTCTTCTTGGTCAGAAGAATTTTAATTTCGTGAAGTCCGAGCTGATTGAAGAGCTGGAAGATGAAATTATCCAGAAAATTGTTCAATACTATTCGGATCCGGAAGAAATGAATCCGGATATTCTCGTGCTGGATTTTGAAGAAGAGAAACTCGAAGACGTGAAGCCGGCACTCGCAACTTTCGGTGAGATGAAAGTACTGGGCCTGAATAAAAAATATTATCCCTTGGTTGAGATGTGCCGTAAGCACGCGGAAGAAACTCAGCGCGTGCGGATCGCCAACGCTGAGTCAGTGTACATGGGCCTTCATAAACTGAAAGACCTTCTTGGTATGAAAGAGCGTCCGCGGATTCTTGAATGCTATGACGTCGCGATCTGGCAGGGACAATCACCAACTGCTTCGCAAATTGTGTTTGAAGAAGGGAAGGCGGATAAGCGCCGCTATCGCTACTACCATCTGGAAACACGGCCGGAAGGAAACAACGACTTTGCGATGATGAGAGAAGTGATTTCCCGCCGCGCGGACAATGGAAATCTTCCGGACGTATTTGTGATCGACGGAGGTGTGGCGCAGGTGAATACCGTGTGCGCGGTTCTGCGTGAACTGAGTCTTGAGATTCCAGTGGTGGGAATTGCCAAGGCCAAGGATCTTACGAGTGGTGATCTCCACGCCACTGAAGTGGTGAAGTCGGAAGAGCGCCTCGTGATCCGGGGAAGAACGAATCCGTACATTCTCGCCAAGTGCCCGCCGCTGTTTAAGATCATTGTTTCGATGAGAGATGAAGCGCACCGGTTTTCAAGGAAGCTTCATCATAAGGCGGAATCGAAGAGAGTTTTGTCGACATGGCTGGATGAAGTGAAAGGTCTCGGTGAAGAGGGAAAGAAAAAAGTTCTCTCTCAGCTTTCCATGACTCAGGAAGAGCTCAGAGATTTTACGGTGTCGGATATCGTGAATTATTTTGGATTAAAGAACGCGCAGGCGAAAGCGTTATACGATCACCTGCACGCAGATAGTGGAAGCTAGTTAAGGATGTGAATCACGCGGCGATTTCCGCAGCCGCAGTCCATGCAACGGGCAGTTTCCTGCACAAGAAGGTTCTTGTAATCCGGCATGTGAGACAGAAGAAGTTTTGATCCGCAGACCTTGCATTCGTCCATCGTTTTTTTCACCTGCTCAGCGCCGCCGAAGTACTCTTCAAAATTCTCGAACTTAAAATCGATGTCAGACATTGTGTTCTCCTGTCGTTCACAAGTCTTATCGGGAAGGCGCGAGTGGGAACTTAAGGGAATTTACAGCTAGGAAAGTTCCTCCCAGATGTGCTAAAAATGCCGGTAATGGACCAGCTTTTTAAGCGAAAATTATTGGATCTCCGGAATCCTCCGGCACCAAAGACCTTTTCCGATGCCCTCATGGGTGAAGGATTTGCCACATCTCATTCCGGTGAGCATGAATCCTCAACTTCTCAGGAAAAAGGGTTCACGGAAAAACGTCAGGTGATTGAGTCTCTCGAACGCTTTGCCAAAGAGACGATCGCGGAAACCAAAGGGCCGGTGATCAAATTCGATCGTGGCGAGATCCACGTGAAGCCCGATCCGGTGTGGGATAACGTCGACCGCGCGTCCGACGCGGATTCGCTCGTGAGTGGCCTCTCACTCGAGCGAGAAACGCTCAACGTCCTTTTCCGCGGAAAATCCCCGGGGAAAATCAAAGCGATGTTTGTGACCGAAAATATCCGTCCCTGGAGCGAAATCCATCCGGATCTCAAGGGATCATTTCTGGATGAAGTTCTCACCGGCTTTCCGCTGAAGACCGCGG
>JBJMLZ010000156.1:0-2662 GCA_045805035.1 Bacteriovoracaceae bacterium | reverse complement strand
ATTGATGTCGACAGAAAAATTCAACTGACGTTTCACAGAACCCCGGGACGCGCGGTTCAGATCAATCACAAGCCGATCTTCGCGATCAGCAACCGTGCGAACGAATGCACGCGGGCCCTCGATCATGAAAGTCACTTCGGAGGCCGGACGCTCCGAAAACATCATGTCACTCGGAAGGATGTACTCGAGGGTGACCGTTTTTTCAAACTTCACTTTCTCCGAGTTCAGAACATAGACCCAGAGGAAAATGGAAAGAAAAGCGGAGATGAATTTAAGCGAGTGCTTTCTCACTCTGCCCTTCATCCTCATGTGGCCCCCTTCGCAGTGAGCTCACCGGCGCTGATCTTGTCGATCTCAAGAAGGAATTTCCGGAGATACTTCCGGAGATTTTCTTCGTTTTCCATGTAGTGGAAAACGCCGTTGTAACAAATATTGATCCGTCCGGTTTCTTCAGAAACAGTGACAACGACTGCGTCCGAAACTTCGGTAATACCGAGGGCCGCGCGGTGGCGCGTTCCAAAGTGGCGATCGATCTCAACGTTTTTTGAAAGCGGAAGAAAACATCCCGCTGCCTGAATGACACCGTTGTAGATGATGATCGCACCATCGTGAAGTGGAGATTTTGTCTGGAAAATAGAATAAATGATATCCGAGTGAATTCTGGAATCGAGACGCGTGCCTGATGATGAATAATTCAGGAGTCCATGTTTTTTTTCAAAGACAATGAGTGCTCCGGTTCTTTCGCGGGAAAGGGCCGAACATGCTGCCACGACTTCTTCAATGTGCTGGTCAAACTTGGTCCTTCCTCCGCGACCGGCAATTCTCGCTGAGGAAATGGAAACGAGCGCTGACCTGATCTGGTCCTGGAAGAGAACGATGAGAATGATGAAGAGATAATCAAAAAAGTTCTGGAGGATCCAGGAAAGTGAATAGAGCTCGTAGAACTGACTCACCCACCAGATGAGCGCCAAAGCGACGATACCAAAGAGCATCTGGTACGCACGCGTTCCCTGGATGATGAGAAGAAAACGGTAAATGATGAGACCGACCGCGATCAGGTCAATGAGATCAATAAACCGGAAATTAGTGAGGAGAATCCCCAGCTGTTGCAATCAAACCTCGATATTTACAAGGCTGATCGGTTAAGCGGCTGAAAATTTAATAAGGGAATAAAAAAAGGCCCCTTTCGGGGCCTTTCATTAAGCGACTTTTTTCTCTTCGACCAGAGCTGGAGCTGGTTTCTGCTCCGACTTCGGCTTCTTGAGCTCTTCAATGATCTCATCCGACATGAGCATTTTCTTACGAAGCGCCTCACGGGAAATACCCATCGATGTAGCTGCCTTGGACTTATTGCCCTTGTGGCGTTTGATTTCGGAAAGAATCATCTCGCGCTCAACAAGCGCCACGCGATCTTTCAGCGGAATGCTGAAGTCATCTGCGTGAGGAATGTTCTCAAGCATGCAGTTTGAAGACTTAGTGACATCAATGATCGGAGTGGCCTTTGAGCCAAGATCTGAAATCACATGTGCTTTAGGATTATAAAGCACGGCCTTCTCAACTGCCTTTTCAAGTTCGGCAACGTTTCCTGGCCATGAATAAGTGAAGAGCTGCGCCTTCACTTCTTCAGTGAAGTCTTTCAGAAGTAGACCCTGCTTGCGACACTCTTTCTTGATATTGGCGTGAAGAAGATCTTCGATATCAAGCGGACGCTTTCTCAGCGGTTCAATATGAACTTCTGATGAACATACATAGTTGTGAAGATCAGGATTGAATGTCCCTTCGTCTTCTACCAGTGCCTTGAGGTTTTTTGATGACGTGAAGATACAGCGAAGATCCAGGGAAATCTGTGAACCTTCCACGCGTCTTTCTTTCAGGGTAGCGAGAAGCTTCATTTGAAGTTTCAGAGGCATGAAACTGATTTCATCGAACACAATTGTTCCGCCGATGCATTCTTCAAGCTTGGATTTCTGGCCTTCGCAGCCAAAAATTTCCTTAGTAAGTGTTTCTTCGTCGACGCCTTTACAGTTCACGATGATGAATGGAGCAAGACCTCGCTTCCCTTCATTGTGAACAATGCGGGCGAAGAGTTTCTTACCGACACCCGGCTCACCACAAATGAGAAGCGGAGAATCGATGTCTTTCAGGCGTACGATTGATTTTCTGATTTCAGAAGTCTGCGGTGAGCGGCCGACCCACGCATACTCACGATCATAAGGTGTCGAGAATCTTCTGATGAGAGATCTCTCCGACAGCGGATTGTAATGGTGGAAGACCGAAGAAAGAATGAGGGCAAGAACCTTCATTGTTTTTTCGTCTTCAGCAGTAAAGCGGTCTTCGTTACGTTTGTTCAGGACTTCGATTACGCCGATGATTTTATCTTCGCGGTTAGAGATCGGTGAACAGATGATCGATTTCGTATCAAAGCCGGTGATCTTGTCCATGTCTTCTGAGAAGCGCACTTTGTCGCCTTTACAGTCAATATTGAGCGAGACACCTGTCGTAAATACTGATCCTGCGATCCCTTTGCGGTAATCGAATTTCAGGAGTTCTTTATCAATCCCAAGAGCGGCCACCGCCTCAAGCTCATTGGTCTCTGTATTGATGAGGAAGATCGAAGCGCGCTGACCATTCAGGATGCGCACGATCTCTTCGAGCATCGACT
>JBJMLZ010000155.1:0-14272 GCA_045805035.1 Bacteriovoracaceae bacterium | reverse complement strand
GGATTTTTTGTGTGAGAAAAGATCAAAGCTTTGTCTCCCATGATAAGAACCCACGCCGCTCTCACCGACTCCACCGAAGGGAAGCATGGGATTGGTGAGATGAATCATCGTATCGTTCACGCAAGCGCCGCCGTAAGAGAGATTCGACAGCACTCGCTCCTGCACATTCGAATCTGTCGTGAAGAGATAAAGTGCGAGTGGCTTTTCGCGTGTCTGGATATTCTTCATCACTTCATCAAGATTGTTATAAGACATGAGCGGCATCACCGGCCCGAAGATCTCCTCACCCATCACGCGATCGTTCCAGCCAACATCCTTCATCACGGGTGGGGCCATGAATTTTTCTTCGCGAACAGAAGGAGTACTCATGATGACTTTCGAAGGTTCGACAAGTTTCTGAAGACGATCAAAGTGCGCGGTATTCACCACGCGACCCAGGCTGTCTGATTTATGCGGGTCATTTCCGAAGAATTCAGTGATCGTATTGGTGATCTCTTTCGAGAATGTGTCGTAGATATCTTTATGAATAAGAACATAGTCCGGGGCCACACAGCTCTGGCCTGCGTTCAGGAACTTCCCCCACACAATCCGGCGGGCAGTCGTTTTCATGTCGATGTTTTTATCAACGATACACGGACTCTTTCCGCCGAGCTCAAGACAAGTCGGGGTGAGATACTTCGCCGCTTTCTCCGCAACGATGCGGCCAACTTTGGTGGAACCGGTGAAGAAAATAAAATCAACCCGCTGATCAAGAAGGGACTGAGATTCTTCAACACCTCCGCCAACGCAGAAAATATATTCAGAAGGAAAAGTACTGTTCATCAGGCGAACAAGAAGCTCCTGAGTTCGGGGAGTCACTTCCGAAGGTTTGAGGATCGCGGTGTTTCCGGCGGCAATCGCCCCAATGAGAGGAGAAATGGTGAGCTGGAAGGGATAATTCCACGGAGCAATGATCAGGGTATTTCCGTAAGGCTCAGGAATAATCAACGACCGCGCGGGCCACGTCACCATCGGCGAAGAAACTTTCTGAGGACGCGCCCACTTCGTGAGTCGCTTCATCACAAAATGCAGGTCTTCTTTCACGTAAGCAATTTCTGACGTGTAGGCCTCAAGAAAAGGTTTTCCGAGATCGGCCTTCAGGGCATCGCCGATTTCTTTTTCGTAATTCAGAAGGATGTGCTGAAGTTTTTTAAGCGCTTCGAGACGAAAGGAAACATCACGGGTCTTACCGGTCGCAAAAAAAGCTCTCTGTCTTTCCATGAGCGCGACAATCGAAGTCTGCTCAAAAGTCGGAACAAAAGTTTTCATCGAAGCGGTCTCGGTTTGAGTTTGCACGTTAGGTCTCCATCAATGATAATGTACCTATGAATTATAGCACCATCCTCCGTAATGAACATGCCGAGCTGCCCTGTGCATTCATCGATCTCGAAGCGTTCGATGACAATTGCGATTCCATCGCAAACATGGTGAAAGGCACTCCCTTCACGATTCGAATTGCAACGAAATCCCTGCGCGTTCCCGACCTGATTCGTCGGGCGCTGAATTACGGTGCTCCTTACAAGGGACTCATGTGTTACTCCGCTCAGGAGGCACTCTTCTTAGCGAATGAGGGGTTCGATGATTTTCTCATCGCTTACCCGACGTTGCAGGATTCAGATCTTGCCGCTCTCAGAAAAGTTCACGAAAGCGGAAAGATTATTTCCCTCGTCGTGGATGATGAACGGCAACTTTTTAGCCTTCATAAGGCGATGAACGGAGTGAAAACTCCGTTCCGCGTGATGGTGGAACCGGATCTTTCTCTCCGGATCGGGCCGCTTGTGATTGGTGTGAGAAGAAGTCCTCTTCGCACTATTGATCAGGTCGTGAATCTCGTGAAAAAAATCCACCAATATCCGACACTGAAATTTTACGGCATCATGGCCTACGAAGCGCACGTCGCCGGTGTTCAGGATAAAAACCCTTTTAAAAAACTTCTTTCCCCTGCGCTCTATTACATCCGCCGTTATGGCATGAAGCGCGTGATGAAGTTCCGCCAGGATCTCGTGAAAACTCTTCGCTCGATGAACATTCATCCGGAAGTGATTAACGGTGGTGGTACGGGTTCACTCACCTTCAACAAGGAAGAAACGGTTCTCAGTGAAGTGACTGCGGGGTCGGGATTATTCTGTTCGCATCTGTTTGATTACTACTCTAATTTTTCACTGAAACCTTCCGCTTTTTTTGCTCTTCAGGCAGTTCGCGCGCCGGAACCGGGATGGATCACATGTCTGGGCGGAGGCTACGTTGCTTCCGGTGAGCCAGGCTGGGACAGGATTCCGAAACCGATGACCGGCGAACTCTCCGGATTTGAAGCGACCGGTGAAGTCCAAACTCCGGTGAAAACCAATGAAGATATTCAATTGGGATCGCCGGTGATTTTCCGTCACTCTAAAGCTGGTGAGCTGTCAGAACGATTTAAGGAATTCACGCTCATTTCCCACGGAAAAATCGCTGGGAAGGCGCTTACCTATCGCGGGTTTGGCGAAAATTATTTCTAGTTAGTAGCGACGTTCACTGCGTAGCCCACGACACTCACCGGTGTTCTTTTCGCAGTGGCCTTAGGCCCGGTGAGATCCGAGTAATAAAGCGCAAACGCAATTCCACGCAGACCAAATTGAAGCATGCGCACGAGTGTCCCTACTTCTCCGTCCATGTCGTTCATCTTCTCTAAGGTAAAAAGAAAGAGTCGCATAAGCGGCGCGGGTAAAAACCACAGAGCAAAGAGAAGCATCTTTAAATCAGAAAGATCCTGAGGAGGAAGATCATCGAGCACGAGATGCGCGTGATGAACGCAATCAAGCTCAGAAAAAGAAGGAAACTCGCCATTCTTCGGACAGATCACATCACCGAGGCGATTGAGGGCAGCTTTCTGGAAATAATTCAACTCAGTCATGCGAGGGACCTTTCAATGTGCGGAAGCGCTTTCTGTGAGAGCGCCATAATGGTAAGTGATGGATTGAGTCCCGGTGCAGACGGGAAGACACTCGAGTCAGCGATGAAAATTCTTTTCGTGTCGTGAACGCGGAACTCAGGATTCACGACGGATTTTTGTCCGTCAGTTCCGATCGCGCAACCTCCCATCAAATGGAGTCCGAAGCCCTGATCGCACCTGATAATTTCTTTAGCACCAAGCTTTGAGTACATCTCCTCAACAAACCCGACACCTTTATCCGCGCGCGACTTATCCTGCGCGGTCATCTTCTTTTCAATCAGAAGCTTCCCACCTTTCCCGATGGAAAGTTTTCCGGTCGCCTCGTCGCGAATCGCGACTTCCATACTCGCAAGATACCGGTATTTCTTCATCTGATTCTGATGCGATCTTCCGATGCCATTAAAGAGCATCGCCGTCGCAATCGGAGGCGCGAAGACGTTTTCAAATTTCATTCCCATTTTGCGGAGATTCTCGTCGTAAGATTTCACGCCCTGGAAAGCACCCTTGAACGCATCAACCGGCTCGTTGAACAAGGCATAGGTCATATACTGCGGATGACACGCAATTCCGGTTCCAAGCGCGGACAATTTTTTCCCAAAACCAGAGTTCATCAGGATCTTCGATGAACCAAAGCTTCCTCCGGCGACCACAACGGATTTTCCTTTGTAAGTCACCTGAGTTGTTTTACTCAGCACTGCTCTCACGACTACGCCGTCAGCGTTTTCTTCCACACTACTGACTTCACAAAGCGGAATGAGTGTCATCTTGTCCATGTTCGGCTCAACCGAAGTCACAAGTGTTGACTGCTTGGAATTTCTCGGACATCCACCGAGACAGGCCATACAGTCGTTGCCTTTATCGGTGTCACAGTGAGATTGACCGCGACGAAGCGGGGCCCAGCCGAAATTTTTCTGCTCAAAGGCCTTCAGGAACAAACGCGTGTTCTTTCCAAAATCTTTATCGGCAATCGTCTGAAGAGATACGCTCTTCTCTACCGCCTCATATTCGTTTTTCAGAAACTCATCAGAGAACGGAATGCCGGAAATATTTTTCCACTCATCCCAGGCGTAGTGATCAAAACGATCTAAGAGCGCCTGATTTACAATCGAGGTTCCGCCGACAATTCTCGCGCGAAGAAATCCTAACCGTGCATCGTTAGAGAGTTCAATCCCGCCCCCCCAGAACATCTGCGCCGATGAGGCGATCTCCGGTTTCGGAAAATCCTTCGCACGAAGCAAAGGGCCTGCTTCAAGGAGGAGAACTTTCGCTCCCGCTTTGGTGAAATGAGCGGCGATTCTCCCGCCGGAAGGGCCGGAGCCGATGACGATGAGATCGTAATTAGTGTTTGTCATGTTTTAACTCAAACTGTGCGTAGAACTTGAAGAGGAACCACACGGCAATTCCGGTCAGGATGTGCCAGATCGCGTGGCCATTGATGAAGTGGTTGTCCGGATCACAAACAATCTTGTTGGTATCGAGGTTCCAGATCCCATAAGCAACGAGGAAAAGAGCACACGCAACCCACAAAGGTTTGTAGATAGGTTTGGCGAGACCTTTTTTGTTCATGTAGATCTCTACGAAAAGCGCAATGCTAATCTGCACGCCGAAGAACGGAGCACCGACGGTCCGGAACTGCACGAGTCCCACCACCGAGAGAATAAAAATGAGTGAAGCAACGATGGTCATTTTTGTTGGCGACCATTTATAAAGTCGCGAGAGATTGGCGGTAAGTAAATAAGAGGAAATGAGAAACATCGATCCGTAATCGAGGACCTCGCCGAAGAAACTTGAAGTCGCGTGATAAAAACCGGACATAAAGCTCAGGAGGATCGCAAAATATCCCAGAAGCTTCAGATGGGGATAGATATGCTTTCTCGCCTGGACAAGCACCAGGACACCGATAATGAGATAAGTGGCATTGGAAAACGTATTTGCGGGTTCGCGAATCCACGAGCACAGCTGACGTTCACACCATTCATGGGTCGTGGGGGCCCATGTGTCGTAGGGGCATTGGTTCACTGAAAATCCTTTTTCAATCCTTCTATTTAAAACTAATAAAAAATATCGATCAACCCAGAAAAAAAGATTCGAATTCGCCGCCCGGCGTGATTGTCAAGATCGCGTGAAGTTGAAACAATCGTAGGACAAAAATCATGGAGGATTTTTTGAAACACCTATTCGCGTCTTTCATTTTCCTGTTCACTCTCAGCGCCTACGCACAGATACCCGATCTTCGCCCGCTTATGCCGGACTTTGCGACGGTTCAGGACGACTTCGCGCAGATCCTCATGAAAGCAAATTTAACCGACTCCCTCGCTCTGTCATATAGTCCCGGGTCAGAAAATAAAGCTCGCATCGTTTGTGACTCCGACAAAGTGATCGTGAATGTGACAGGTGATCATCGCTGGTCCCAGGCCTTCTATAATTCACTCACGCATTTGGGATTTCTTTTCCCGCATCCGCGCATTCAGGTCTCGCCGACTTTTGATGAGGTTCGCTCACACTGTGGCGAGGAATACACCTGGAGACCGGCGCTGAAGTATCACGGCTTCCACCTTCACACGCTTCACCCTTCGGAATGGGTTCATGGCTTCCTCATGGGCCAGACCGATATCGCACTTGATACCGTAAGATGGTTTGCCAGAAACCAGCAGAACATTTTCGATCTCTCTCTTCTCCGCCAGTCAGATAAAACCATCTTCAATGGACTTCGCGCTCCGTTTGCTCTGGCAAAAAAAATGGGTATTCACGCGGGGATTGCTTTTGGTGCCGCTCTTCACCAGCAGAATAGCTTTAAGCTCATCTCTCTCCTTCGCACTTTCTCCGACACACTTTCGCTCGCGCAGATTCGTTCGCGCCTTCCGGTGGTGCTGAATAACATCGACGTCTCTTATATCAACGTCGAAATGGGCACGACTGAGTTCACCAACACCAATTACCCGCGCACGATCAAGTGGCTGAATGAGATCGCGGATGTCGCGGATAAATACAATGTCCGCATGGTCACGAAGGTTCACTGCTCAAGTAACCAGGTGGATCCAAAGTGGGGCAATTACAATTTCCTTCCGCAGTACGCAGATCCGCGCGTCGGAATTCTTCCGCACACGGTTTATCTCTTCGGTCTCGAGGACAGAGACGCTCCGATGTACGGAAACCAGAACTTCTTTCACGTGCTTGAGTTCATGCTCCAGGAAAAGGGCAAGCGTCGCACATGGTTCTATCCGGAGAACTCTTACTTCATTGCACTCGATATCGACGTTCCCCTTCTTCTTACCGATTACCTTCTCACGCGCTCAAACGATACGAAGTTTCTCTATAAGAACAATGTGGAAGGCCAGCTCGTGTTCACCACCGGCCAGGAAGTGGGCTACTGGCTCAATGACTGGACGAGTGCTCTCCTGAATAACCTCGACTACAATTTTGATCCGAAGATCGGTCTCAAGCTCCTCGGGGAGAATCTCGATTCCTGGAGCGACATCATCGCCTTCCAGAATAAGTGGTTCAAGGACAAGCACCTTCTGGGTGTTGTGACCTTCCCTAACTTTGGTGATGAGCTCATTCCAAGTACGCATTTGATCTATCCAAGAAACTTTTTGAAGAAACTCTGGAAGGATCCGGAACTTCTCGCGAATGAAATTGCTTTGATCGAAGAAGCGATTAAGGAAATTCCACAGGACGTGAGAATTAAAAACCCTGAGCTCCGTGCGATGTGGGACATCACCGAAGCAAGAGTTCATCACGCTCTCCTCACCCGTCGCGCACTTGCCGAGCCGATGATGCTGGATGTGCATCTCGATGAGGCCGCTCAATACAGAAATCTTGCTCTCGCGCGCATGAAGAGGATCACGACTCTTTATTCACGCTACCCGGGTGCGAAGATCTTTGAATGGCACAAGAATCCGACTGCGTATCCCTGGGGATATGCTTATCCGGCAGCAACCATGCATTACTGGGTGAGAGAAGAAGAACAGATCAGAAAGAAAAATTTCTCCCCGTTCTTCATGAACATCACGGACTTCATGGACATCATCTTCAAGAAGACCGGCCTCGTAGAGTAATGAGCGCGATCTCCGGTGTCGTCCCCAGACGCACCGGCGGTCCCCATGTTCCGGTTCCCGGCCCCACATAAACTTTCATTCTGCCTTCATCCGAGAGTCCTCCATAGTGAGGACGGTGAACCATTTTCACCACCAGGGTCCAGGGAAAGAATTGTCCGGCGTGGGTGTGTCCGGAGAGCATGAGATCGAAGCCCGCTTCCGCGGAAGGAACAGCGAGTTTCGGATTGTGCGCGAGAAGAATCTTAAAGCGCTCTGACTTCGGATTGATCGCGCGCTTGGGTTCGGGCCCGTAATTTTCTCCGTACATTTTTGCCGCAGGATCAGTCACGCCTCCCAGAAGATAATTTTCTTTTTCCACAAACTGATTCTCGAGCACATTCAACTTCAACGATTGAAATTTTTTCTTCCAGGCAGGCCAGTTCGAGTAGTAATCGTGATTGCCTGGCACGAGCCAGGCCTTTCCCGTTTCACCCAGCTTCGAAAGCGGTAGTGAGTCCTCGCCGTACTTATTGATATCGCCGTCAGCGATGTCCCCCGTGAGTGCAATGAGATCGGGAAATGTTGCGAGAGTTTTCTCCACCACTTCCTCAACATATTTTTTCCGGATGGTAAGACCGATGTGAAGATCCGTGATGTGGGCGATCTTAAATCCTTCAAGCTCCTTCGGGAGATCGGCAATGGTGACGGTGACGGGCACAACTCCCGGACCATTTCGGGCGATGAGGTGACCTGCGATGAGTGAACCGAAGGCCAGTGTAAGAACGATCTCTGCCTTATAGGGAAAATTCAAAAACGTATGGAGGATATCGGCGGACAGAAGATAGACCAAAAGAAAACTGATGAAGGCCATTGAGAGATAGGCCAGGTAGTGCAGGATGTGACTGGAGCGCGAGTCTTTTCTTTCTTTTTTTCCCCAGTAGAGAACCGGCAATAGCCAGATCATGAGAAAAGGAACAAAAAGGAAAACACCGGTGACAATTCCGGCGTGGAGCGAGCGAAACGCATAAGTATAAAAAAGAACCGCCACCGTCGTCAGAAGCAAAAGAAATCTTTTCATGAAAAGAGTTTAGCAAAGAATTTCGGTTACTGCTTGTCACGTATACCGGTATTCAAACCTTGCCTTAACTTGTCATCACTTCTCTGTTTCCCCACGGGAGTTTGTTCCATGTTGGGGTTATTGCCATGGGGATTTCCGCGCTGTTTTTGAATGTGTTTTCTTTTACCTTTCATAACGTCCTCCGTACCTGGCGGAGTTGCAAACGCCGCGCCCACACTAATCCGACAGCAGCGTTTTAGTTTTGGTGGCCTCGGATTTGAAAGGCAATCATCATGTGGCAGGTCAAAACCTTTATCGTCGAATGGAAGCTCAAGGGAACGCATGCAAGGATGCATATGTTTTTCGGGGCAATATTTCTTCTTCTTGCGGTCATCGGGATCTTTCTCCCGATCATTCCGCAGGTACCATTTGCGATCGTTTCCGCTTATTTCTTTTCCAAGGGAAGCCCTCTCATCCACCAATGGATGAGGCACAATAAATATTTCGGTCGATCTGTAAAGGATTGGGAAGATCACCGGGTGATCCGACCTAAAATGAAGGTGATCGGATCTCTTTCCCTGATCGTTGGTGCGGTTCTCTCTCACCTGAAATTTGATCTGAAATGGGCGCTCATGCTGGATGTCGTGTTCCTCGCCGCGATTGCGTTTATCCTGACAAGGAAATCCAGGAGATTCAGTTTTTTATAGGAAGCTGTATGCCAGAACTACCTGAAGTCGAAACCTACCGGAAGCAAATCGAAAAAAAATTTAAGAACAAGAAGATCACCGGAGTAACCGCTTCGCCCGATAAAGTGATTTTCGGTCTTTCGACATCCGCCCAGATTAAAAAGGCCTTTCTCGGTCACAAAATCAAAAAGGCAGGCCGCAAAGGGAAATACATGTGGCTTGAGCTCGATCAAAAACCCTGGCCGGTGTTCCATCTCGGGATGACAGGTTCCTACATTCTCGCGGATAAAATTCCCGAGAAAGCAAAATCCATCAAGCTCATTCTCGAATTCGATGACGGAAGTGTCCTTGTCTTCAAAGACCCAAGAAGATTCGGCCGCATGTTCCTGGTGAAAGATCCTTTCCAGTCCTATCCCCTGGGAGGACTGGGCCCCGACGCTTTAGCTGAAACTCCTTCACTGAAAAACCTGAAAGTTATGTTTGAAGGCAGAAGCGCCCCCATCAAAGCTCTCCTCATGGATCAGTCACTCATCTCTGGCATCGGTAACTACATGGCGGATGAAATTCTCTTTCAGGCAAGGATCGATCCGCGAAGAAAAGCAGGATCTCTCACTTCGCAGGAACTTTCACGGATCAGAAGCAAAATAATTTCGGTTTCTAAGATTGCAGTGAAGGCCAATGCGGACTCGGACAAGTTTCCCAAAAACTGGCTCTTTCATCATCGCTGGGGCAAGAAGGCAGGACACGTCAGCTCTGGTGAAACAATCAGGCACACCGAGGTCGGTGGGAGAACCACCGCCTGGGTGCCTGAACTGCAACACTGATTATTTCATTTTCGCGAGAACTTTCGGATAAAGGACAAACGCAGCACCGAAAACAATGTGCGCGGCCCAGTCCCAGAACATCGGAACATTCTGGTTCCAGAAATCTTCACCATGAAAAGCATTCATGAGAGTCGGGATGAGAAGATAAGGACCTACCATCGAGATGACACCAATCACGAGACCAAGATAGAGTGAGCGCTTGGTATCTTCAATCTTCATCGCGGAAGCGGCAAAACCAAAGATAGTTCCCCAAAGAAGAGAAGGCCCCGCCTGGTGAAGAAGTACGCCGACGAGAACAGCGGCAAAATTAAATCCATCGAGTGCTGATTTTCCGAGCGCCATCGAGCCGATGACCTGAACCGGATAAAGTGGTGCGGTCCCGAGGAAAACCGTAAAGACGATCACCACGACCGCCGCCATGATAAGTCCTGCAATCTGTCCGGTGATGATCCCGCCGAGAATTTCTTTCCCCTTAGTAAGATCAGTTGTTTGAAGAGTGTTGGTAGCTGTGTTCATAAAGTCTCCTTGTGTTTTCTGCTATGACTGGTATTATGAGGCAAGTGATATAAACACAAAATACTGTTTAAATTGTTTAAATGGAGCCTTTATGCAATCCCTGCACTCTAACCAGAAAAAAATTCTTGAACACTTACTCGACGTTCCTGAAGGAGCGACGCTGGATGAGCTCACTGACATTCTGGGGGTGACGAAGACGGCAGTCAGAGAGCATGTGCTGAAGCTCGAGCATCAGGCCCTCATTACATTCACCGACACAAAATCCGGCGTAGGCCGTCCGAAAAGAATTTATCGATTGAGTGAATCCGGACAGGAAGCGTTCCCGAGACAGTATTCCTGGCTCTCCAATGTTCTTCTCGAGATTTTAACGGATGATCTTGGCCCGCAAAAAATATCTTCGATCATGAAAGACCTCGGAAAAAAAGTCGCAGGTTCCATGAGCGCGCGCTTTGAAGGAAAAGAAAAAGCCGAGCTTCTTCAGGAAATAAAGAAAGCGATGAATGAGCTTGGATATCGCGCTTACGTGAAACAATCAGACGTGAGAAAGGGCGCTGTTCTTGAGGCCTCCAACTGCGTTTATCATTCGGTGGCCAAGCAGCACCCGGGACTTTGTCAGTTTGACGTGCAATTCTTGACGAGTGCATCCGGGATGAAAGTGAAGCTTGAAAGTTGCATCGCCCGAGGCGATGCAATTTGCAGATTCTGCCTCACTAAAGATCCCAAGAATTCTTAGTTCGCTTCAATCAGCTCACTGGAAGTCTGGTGATCCACCGAACCGTCAGTCTGGGCCTCTCCCTCGACAAGGCCATCAGGCAGTATGTCGGTGAGTTTGGCGTAATACCCGGTAAACTTCGCGTGAGTTTCAAGCCACAAGAAATCCGGGCGCTGACTGGAAATCCAGTCACCACCAATCACCGTACCTGATGAATTGAGATCCAGATAGTATTCGTAGTTACGGGTGATAAATTTTTGTCCCGAAGTTCCGAGGACAGGATCCCATGAGTTTTTGCTGACGATATAAACGTAGCGCACACTCGTTTTGATTCGCTTCACTTTCACGGTACCCGGTGCAGATGTGCTTCGCGGACTCAGATCGCTTCCTACTTGTGAAGAAGTGTAACTGTAGGCCAGGTGATTCCAGACCTGTGAACCTTTATCAATGTCTGCGATATAGGAAACTCCCGCGATGCCCACGCGATTGGTGAGAACAATGTGAAATGCGCCGGCGTTCATGTCGTTCACACATTTGTCAGTGCCGATGACACTCCCTCTGCACCGGTATCCCATCATCCCGTAACCACCCGACCATTTTCTCGCGTAATACCAGGAGAGAATTCCTTTCAGGTCAGAACTTCCCATGGGAATCTGAATGCCATCGGGATTTGTTACGACAACAGGTTTTGGTTCATCCTGATTAAGTGCGGCCGCTGACCAGCCGTCACAGATCCCTTCCCACGAAGGTCGCGAAGGACTCGCGTAAGCAGCGATTTCTTTTTTCAATGGATAATCGTAACGTCCATTCACAAGATCCCATTTTTCAGACGGCGCGAGCTGGGCAAGCTGGTCTTGAGTCATCGCCATCGCCTCTTCTTTCGTCGGAGATTTGAGATTGAATCCGGTTGGATGAGGCGCATTCCAGCGGTAATTGATTCCGCCCTTGTTTCTTGCCCAATAATCACTCGACCAGGTTTTCATCGCGTCTCCCACGCTACCGCTGAGAGGAAGTGCAGAGAAACTACGGTTAAAAGTTGAGCTCATGCGCGAGGGACTTGAGATACTTTGCCAGGCGCGCTTGTCGTTCAGATCATAATCAGATGCAAAGGCGGAATTCATCAGGACAAAGGTGCCCGCGATCGCCAGGGAAATTTTTTTCATATTCACTCTCCGGTTGAATCTCCGGAAAGCGTAATGAAGGCCCGGCGCTTTTTAAAATCCGCACCGGACTATGGAATGAGAAGAAGTGGACCAACACGGTTGCGGTCAAGCAGCGCTTCGTGTGCGTGACGGGCATCTTTCAGTGGAATTTTTTCTGAAACGCCCGGATCAATCACTCCACGGGCAACGAGATCAAAAAGCTGCGCCGAAGACTGAGTTAATTTTTCCAAAGTGTTTGTGTACGCATTAAGCATTGGCCGAGTGACGTAGAGACTCCCGCGGGAAGCAAGCTCAGAAAGTGCCACACCAGTGACTGCACCCGAAGCATTCCCGAAACTCACCATGAGTCCGCGAGGAGCAAGACAATCGAGTGACTGAGTCCATGTCGATTTTCCCACACCATCGTATACCACATGAAGTTTTTTTCCTTCGGTGATTTCATTCACGCGTTTCACGACATCTTCTTTGGTGTAATTGACAGTCCAGGTGGCGCCATTCTTTTTTGCGACCGCTGCTTTCTCATCTGAGCTCACAGTGCCGATCATTTTCGCGCCAATATGTTTTGCCCACTGACAAGCGATGAGTCCGGTTCCTCCGGCAGCTGCGTGAAAAAGAAAAACTTCGTCACGCTTCAACTGATACGTGTCCTGGTAGAGATAAGAAACGGTGAGACCCTTAAGCATCACACTCGCCGCTTGCTCAAAGCTCACACCATCAGGAATTTTCACCACCTGTTGAGCAGTCATCGTTCGAAGCTGACTGTAGGCACCCAGTGGCCCCTGCGCATAAGCAACGCGATCACCTTTTTTCACGTGTGTCACACCTGCGCCCACTTCTTCAACGACGCCCGCGCCTTCAAATCCCAGTGGAGCAGGAAGCTCGGTCTGATAAAGCCCGGAACGAAAATACGTGTCGATAAAATTCACACCAATCGCGTGATTCCGGATCATGACCTCGCCTGCACCTGGTGCCTTCACTTCTCTTTCTTCAAAGCTCAGGACCTCAGGGCCCCCGGTTTTGTGGATGACGATCGCTAGTGACTTCATGATTCCTCCGTAGGGTTC
Organism: Bacteriovoracaceae bacterium; assembly: GCA_045805035.1. Classification (GTDB taxonomy): domain Bacteria; phylum Bdellovibrionota; class Bacteriovoracia; order Bacteriovoracales; family Bacteriovoracaceae; genus Peredibacter. The sequence continues at coordinate 1,242 of JBJMLZ010000155.1, read as the reverse complement.
TACGTTCTCACGATGCACAGAAGTTTTCAATAACTCTTCAGTCGGGAATCCGCGCAGCTTGAACGGTGCACTCCGCATCGTTCACAATGATTCTATGGAATTCGTCGAAGTACGCGGCGCCCGCGAAAATAATCTTAAAAATATCAATGTTCATCTTCCGCGAAACGCCCTCGTGGTTTTCACCGGCGTCTCCGGTTCTGGAAAATCCTCCCTCGCTTTCGGAACACTCTATGCCGAGGCCCAGCGAAGATTTCTTGAATCGGTTTCTCCCTATGCCCGCAGGCTCTTTCACCAGATGGAAGTTCCTGAGGTGGATGAAATTTCCGGCCTCCCACCCGCAGTAGCTCTTCAGCAGCAACGAGGGACTCCTTCCGCTCGCTCGAATGTCGGCACGGTGACAACTCTTTCCCACCTCATCCGGATTCTTTATTCGCGTGCTGGAAAATATCCCAAAGGCGCTTCGATTATTTACGCTGAAGGATTTTCACCGAACACGCCGGAAGGCGCGTGTCCGCATTGTCACGGGATGGGGAGAACATATGACGTCACCGAAGATTCGATGGTGCCGGATCCGAATCTCACGATCCGTGAACGCGCGATCGCCGCGTGGCCGCCTGCCTGGCACGGACAAAATCTCCGCGATATGCTCGTGACTCTCGGATACAACATCGACATTCCCTGGAAAAAGCTTCCGAAAAAAGATCGTGATTGGATTCTCTTCACTGAAGAGCAACCGCACCTTCCGGTCTACGCGGGCTTTACTGCCAAGGAAGTGAAACAGGCCCTAAAAATAAAAATGGAGCCGAGCTACCACGGAAATTTTTCGAGTGCGCGAAAATATGTTCTCGAGACTTTCGCCAATACTCACAGCGAGCTCATGAAAAAAAGAGTTTCAAAGTATCTGGTGAACGCACTTTGTCCGGTGTGCGAAGGAAAACGTTTAAAGAAAGAAGCGCTCGCGGTGACTTTCGGAGGTCTTGATATCGCCGAAATGTCCGCGCTCACGTTCAAAGAACTTCACGCCATGATCGCTCCGTATGTGAAAGACAAAAACGAAGCGATCAGAAGACTCGCCGAAGACATGACCGGGCGTCTTGAGGTCTTGATTGATCTCGGACTCTCCTATCTTTCGCTATCGCGGACAACTCCGACACTTTCTCCGGGAGAACTTCAGCGCCTTCGCTTGGGAACTCAAGTTCGCTCTCATCTTTTTGGGGTGGTATACGTTCTGGATGAGCCTTC
>JBJMLZ010000154.1:0-10521 GCA_045805035.1 Bacteriovoracaceae bacterium | reverse complement strand
CCCATAGAGATCAAGAAATCGCTGGTGCATGACTTTAGCGACCTGAATGGAAAGCTGCTGTGACATGATGGACCACACGAGGCTTTGAGTGACGTTTTTGGTCTTTTCCGGAATGACGATGTCATTCTTAAAAAGCGTCTGCGCCTTCTTGTCCTTGGCGAGAAATTTTTTATAGGCTTCCATGTTTCAGCGGGAGCGATTCAAAGTAACAATTAAGTTCCTTGATGCCTTTATCGTTTTGAGTGAAGGAGTGATGAACAATATCAAGTCTTCGAGCGAGCTTGTGCCGGATTTCTTTGCAGGCACTGTCCGCGGTAAGTCCGCAGAGTTTTTTATCCGCGAGCCTCACGCACTGATACTTGAAGATGACTTTCTTTCCGCTATGACAAACGACTGTTTTGGAAGATTCCTCCACATGGCCGCGAAGAAAATATGGATCATGCGCGAGTTCTTTTTCGCAGAAATCTGAAACGTTCACTTTCTTACCCATGCAATCAATCTCTGTCCCGGAAACCGGTTCAATCAACGGCGACTCATGAGAAACCATTTTGCGACAAACGGTTTGCCAGCTGAAAGAGACCTTGTCGGTAACTGTCACATCGTCGCGAACGACGCCGGCGTATGAAAGAGAAATGAAAAGAAGAAAAAAGACCATGATTGATTTTAAGGCCAATCACAGTCTCGTGGAAGAAAATTAGTTTAGAATGATTATGGCCACATTCCACGAAGTCTCATGGCACCTTCGAGGCGCTGGAGTGACGTGATGAATGCAGCTTGCTTTAAGTTCACTTTGTAGATCTCGGCGTTTTTCCATACCTTTTCGAACGCGAGCTTCATGATGTCGTGAAGTTTCTTGTTAACGGTATCAAGATCCCAGAAGAACATCTGAAGTCCCTGTACCCACTCGAAGTAAGATACGATCACACCACCGGCGTTCGCGAGAATGTCCGGAAGAACGTAACAGCCATTCGCAACTACAATATCGATCGCTTCGTGCGTGAGAGGACCGTTGGCACCTTCGGCAATCATACGAGCTTTTACCCTCGGTGCATTTTCCTTGGTGATCACGCCATCAATCGCCGCTGGAATCAGGATGTCCACGTCAAGCTCGAGGAGCTCTTCATTGGAGATGTGCTCAGCACCTGGCATATCGCGGAGAAGCTTTTTGTTTCTCGTCCATTCCACACACTGAGGAATGTTGAGACCGTCCTTGTTGTAAATACCGCCAGAGACGTCGGAAATCGCGACGATCTTCGCTCCCTGAGCATGGAGGTCCAGGGCCGCAGGCATACCCACTTTACCGAAACCGTGGATAGCTACGGTGGTATTTGTACCGACTGTCTTGTTGAGTTTTTCATAGGCAAAATTGATACAAAACACGACACCTTTACCTGTCGATTCTGCGCGACCAAGAGAACCGCCGATCGCGATCGGCTTGCCTGTCACGACTCCCGGAACTGCGTATCCTTCAAGCTGTGAATATGTATCCATGAGCCACGCCATCGTCTGGCCATCAGTTCCGATATCCGGTGCAGGAACATCTTTCTCCGGACCGATGATCATAGAAATCTCAGTCGTGTAACGACGAGTGAGGGCCTGGAGTTCTGCGCGTGAGAGATCGTTCGGATCAACCTTGATTCCACCTTTGGCGCCACCGAGTGGAAGTCCAACGAGTGCGCACTTGAAAGTCATAAGCATCGCGAGAGCTGCAGTCTCAGAAAGATCTACGTGAGGATGGTAACGAATTCCACCTTTACCCGGGCCCAGAGTCATACTGTGCTGAACGCGGTAGCCTTCGAAGACTTTCACTGTGCCGTCATCGAGACGAACAGGAACAGAAACTTGTAATGCGCGCTTAGGATACTTCAAACGCTCAAGAACGTTTGGATCCATTTTCATTGTGGTGCCAGCGCTCTCAAGTTGCGAGAACGCGTCTTGGAAAAATGGGCTCTCAAAGAGACTCATGACTACTCCAGTTTTAAGAAGGAAATTTTGAGTGGCAGTAGTCTACTGCTAGGGGATATTTCAGGCCAGTCTAAAGGGTGATTAGAACTGCTTTGCGTAAAGCAGCATTAAAGAATCGTCACGATAAGCACCATTGCCGTTGACGCTAGTCTGACGAGGATCACGGGTACTAGTCGCACGCGCATAAACATTTTGCATGATACGCTGATCGATGGATGTGAAGTATCGGCCATTGTTAGTGTAGTAGTTGAACATGACCCGGAAGCCGATGGAATCGATCGATTTCTGAACGTTGAATTCCGCTTGTCCATTCACACCTACCCAAGCACGAGCGTAGGCGATTGGACCTTTGATCCCGATGATCACAAGACCCTGATCCACACGTGGCTGGAAAATAAATTTTGTCTGCTTCCAGAGATTCACTTCTTTCTGCTGAAGGGACGGCGGAAGGAAACTGTTTTGAGTTGCTCTTGCACCAGAGTTGGATTTCTTAAAGCGTGATTCCATTTCATCGATGGTATCAACTTCGTTGGTAGCGCGATAAGAGTTGTACCACTGCTGTGGCATGCTCTTCAGCGGCTGCTCACCTTTCTGGCGAAGGTATCTCATGTAACGATTCTTGAAGTATACCCACTCTTCCTGCTGGGTCGGTACGTAGAAGGCAGAACCAGTGAGACTCGTGTCCATGCCGTACTGTTGAGCGAAGACCTTGTTGTCGTTCCACACCTTGAGCTGGTTGCGTGACTTGACCACGTCCTGGCCATTGTCCGAAGCGACATACTGCTGGTAGAGGGAGACTTCGTTATCAACCGGCTTAACAATCACATCGTCATCCGGGATATAGCTTGCAGGCTCCCGGGAAATCCGGTCTTTTTTCACAATAATGTTAGGGGTAGATTGCCCGAAAGCTGGCAGGGCCAGCACGAGTGCCAGAAGCAGTGACAACTGCCCTAGAACTGCATAGTTTCGAGACGGTGACCAAAATCTAAACATTTACCTGTACCCCTAAAGTCGTCTAACCCTTCAAAATTCCGTGTTTTTATCCGGGCGGATGACCATTCTTCCTATGTACTGAGCAATCAGGATGCCAAGACCGTGTAATAAGTTCAGGCATCCGGAGGGGCCTCTCAAGAGCACCCAAATATTTATGAAAAGTTACACATCCTGGTCTCAAAGCGAGACCTCTCAGTATAGAAGTCCCCCATCTGATCAGGGAGATTTCACATGAAATTATTTTTCATCACAGGCATGCTCGCGCTTTCAACCGTCACGGCATTTGCTTCTCCTCGCAGTTGTAAAATCGAACTTCGCGGCCCCTATGGTGAACTCATAAACAGCATTCGCACGGGAGATGATTCGGATTGTGCGAAGGCGATTAAGTCCTGCCGGAATTGGGCGAGCTGGTATTACGCTCCCAATGGTTCGACCTGTCAGATTGTTCAGGACAACGGCAGTGCGGGCATCGATTACATTCGTTACCCTGATTTTGATCAATACTACGGTTATCCGGGTTCACCTTATTCACAAGTAGCAACCACTCCGATGCCGGATCCGGATCCGATTCCTTCGTCTGATGCCACTCGTGACATTGAAGATGGTGAGACGGTTATTTCCAACGGAACTCTTCAGATCGTTGTGTCGGTTGATGGTGGAAATTTTTATTCTGTGAAACCGGAAGGAAATGATGACGATATCATTCACAATGTTTCCCGCCAGAACATGGCAGTCACTCGTGGATGTCACGCAGGTTTGTGCGCAACTGATTCCGTGATCAATCTCACTAATTCCAGCTACGCTGCTATTGCGGGAATTGAATACAATGGTCAGTACGTCATCAAAACAGTTGATGGAACGGAAGCGCTGACTTTCGATGTGAACGGCTCATTTCTTGCGCGTACAACCGGTTGTACCAAAGAAAATAAAAGCAAAGTCTGCGTGGGAAATAAAGTTCTGCGTGGCCGCGGACTCTACTACACGGTGGTGGGGATTCAGCTTGATGGCAATGTCGTGATTGAAAGTGATGATGAACCAGGAAAGCTCACGATCAATGTGAATCCGTATTCACTGCTTATACTTCGCCAGTAAAAAGATACGCGACTTCAGGGAATTTTTCTTCGTTCACAACAAAATCATGGGTGGCAGGTTGAAGCTTGCCTCCCATGGCTTCATAAAATTTTCTTCCTCGTGTATTCGCGGCCAGAACCCAAACAAGAATATTCTTTCTCTTCAGTCTTTTTTTAAATTCCTCGAAAAGTTTTTTGCCGTGTCCTTTTGCCCAATGATCTGGATCAACGTATAAGGCCCAGATTTCACCATCAGCTTCCGGACATTTTTCAGGAAAACGGTTTTCAAGTCCTACGATGAAACCAATGGGTTGGGAGTTTTCCAGGGAAACGAGTCTTATGACGTCGTCGTTCACCGCCATGCCACTGGTCCAGCGTTTTTCAAAAGACGCGAGAGTGAGTGACTGAAGATATTTTTCGGGGAGAATGCCAGAATAGGTTTTCATCCAGCATTCATAGTGGATGACAGCTAAGGCTTTGATGTCGGAAAGTTTTACGTTTCTGATTTTCATTAAATAAAAAAGGCCCCTTTCGGGGCCTTCTCAGTTTTAGTGAATCCGTTCACCCACAAGTTCTTTCATCATCTCTTTCGCGCGTGCTTTCATCGCAGGATCCTTCATCTGTGTCTTGAGAACCTTCATGAGTTTCTCGACAGAATCGTCTCTCTTCTTCTTCGGCTTCACGATCTGGAGTTGAGAAATGACTCTCTTGAGCTGCACGCGCTTGGTGATGTCACCAACGAGAATGCGGCCCTTGATTTCATCCCTGAATTCGTTCTTTGGAAGCTCGTCCCACTCCAGAAGAACATACTTCTCAGTATTAAACTGTTTTGCCGCTTCCTTGAGATCCTTTGGAAGTTTCGCGATCATAAGGCAACGGTGAACTTCTGACTTTGAGATTCCGAGTGCAGCGGTGATCTTTCTTTCAGAGGTTCCAGTCAATTTCTGATAACCATAAATAGAGTCAGCTTGATCAATGTAATGAAGCTCTTCACGCGCCTGGTTCTCAGAGAACTGGATCGCCATGAGTTCTTCTTTCGTCTTGTTTTCGAGGATGAAGCAAGGAGCTTCTCTCATCTCGATCATGGTCATCGCGCGGTAACGTCTCTCACCGCAAATAAGAACAAACTTGTTGTCCTCACGGTGAAGGACGAGCGGCTGAATGAGACCATTGATCTTGATGTTCTCGCCGAGTTCGCGGAGAGATTCATCATTAAACTTCGTTCTCACCTGCTCACGGACTTCGATGTCTGCGAGGACGATCGTAGCGAGTTGAGCGCCACGAAGAAGTTTCTGGTCATTTGCTCTCAGGATTCGCTCATCGATTCCTGAAGTGATGTCGGTGACTTTACGTTCGCGTTTCGTTACACGTGGGGAAAAATCCTTGGCCATGGCCTCTCCTTAGCGTCTTATATTTAAAAAATTAATTAAGCCCTAGTGATTCCCAGAGAGCAGTGTAATCATTTTTCCCCTTCGAGTTGTTGGAGAACATGAATACCGGCTTCTTCATTGCCACTGATTCCTGCATATCAACGAGATTGCGGATCATTGGTGTGACATTGAAGGACTGAGAGAGTTCCTCGAGGCGCTGGCGTTCGATCTTTCTGCGTGGGTTGACCATGCTTGGAATGATCGAGAACTCAAGCTTCGGGTTCTCTGTTTCTTTGATGATCTCAAACGTGTCCATCAGTTCTTCCAGACCATCGATTGAGTAGTCTTGTGCCTGAGTAGGAATGAGAATGTGATCAGAAGCGACGAGCGACATGATCAATTCATCTCCGAGCATCGGAGGCGTGTCGATCACGACGTAATCAAACTGCTTTTCGATTTCCTTCAGGCGCATTTTCATCAGGCGCTCTTTTCTGCCAGCGCTTTTTCTCACTTCACTCTCAGAAAGAATGAGGAGCTTCGCGAGGTTTGCCATGTGACGGGAAGAAGCGATGAGTTTTACATTGCTGTAAAAATCATAAGGGCCGACTACATCCGAGATCACTTCGTCGATCTTCACGTCGCCGATCAGCCACTCAGGAATGAGTGTGCGCTGAATGTTCACACCGAGAGTAGAAGACAAGTTGGCCTGAGAATCGAGATCGATCGCGAGTACACGATTGCCCTGGTTAGCGAGGTGGCAGACGAGCTGGTAACACTGCATGGTCTTACCCACGCCACCTTTGTTATTACCAATGGTGATAATTTTCATGACTTTCTCCTACTAAAAGAGTGGTCCTTTAATTGGTCCTATTAATAAAAGTGTAGGGTTATCAGAAACGGCCTGTCAAAGGGCCATGTGATGAAAATTAAAAGTATTTTTGCTGCGTGGCCAAATAAGTGTTGGTTGGCCCGACGCGTTACGCAAAACTGGCCAATTTTACGCGTTAGAGTTAGTTTCCTCGCATGAAATTTCTCTGGTTCGTGTTCCTGGTGGCGTGTGCCTCTTCTCAAAATGTCACGGGCCCGGATGGAACTCCTCACAAGCTCATCACCTGTTCGCAACTCGGAAAGTGTTACGAGAAAGCAGCGGACGTTTGTCACGGAGGTTTCAAGCACGTCGGACAACCAGAGACAAAAAGCATTCCCGGCTATAACGGAACAACTACTGAGGAGATCAAGCTCCTCGTGAAATGTGAAAAGCATGATTGATATCTACGAAGACCTTAAAGCAAAAGAACATTTACCGGAAATTCCGGAAGCTGAACTTTCAGATGAAAAAGTTCTGGAAGAACTTCATGCGATTAAAACTCGTCTTGGAAAAAAAGTTGTGGTCCTTGGTCACCACTATCAGCAGGACGACGTGATCGCCTTTGCCGATATCACTGGCGACTCCCTTGAGCTCGCCCGGAAAGCAGCTGAGGTGAAAGACGCTGAATACGTTATGTTCTGTGGCGTGCACTTCATGGCGGAAACTGCGGACATGCTCACGCGACCGGAAGTGAAAGTGATTCTTCCTGATCTTCGCGCTGGATGCTCGATGGCAGACATGGCGAATCGCCGCGAGATCGATGTGGCGTGGAAATGGATGACGTCGTGTACGTCGGAAAAAATTGTACCGATCACTTACATTAATTGTACCGCCGCGCTGAAAAGTTTTGTCGGTGAGAATAATGGCTCGATCTGCACTTCCTCTAATGCCGAAAAAGTTATTTCGTGGGGGGTGAAGCAAGGTGAGAAGCTTCTCTTCTTTCCGGACCAGCATCTCGGAAGAAATACCTGTCACAAACTCGGGATCAAGCTCGAAGACATGGTGGTGTATGATCCGCGCAAGCAGCACGGTGGTCTGACCCCTGAAGAAATTCAGAAAGCAAAAGTCATTCTCTGGTACGGATTCTGTTCCGTTCACCAGGGCTTTAACAAAGAACAAATCACGCATTGGAGAAAAACCGATCCGGACCGCATTGTTATCGTTCATCCTGAATGTTCATTTGATGTCGTTCAGGCAGCAGATCTTGCGGGTTCCACTTCCTACATCATCAATCAGATCAAGGCAGCGAAACCGGGAACGAAGTTTGCCGTGGGTACAGAGATCAATCTTGTGAATAGACTTGCAGCTCAATTTCCGCAGCTTGATATCAAATCATTGTCTCCCTATCAGTGTCTTTGCACGACGATGTATCGCGTGCGCCCACGCTGGCTTTTGGAAAGTTTCCGCTCCATCGAGCGCGGCACTGCGATCAATGTCATCTCAGTTGATGACCAGACAAAAAAATATGCTCTGAAAGCACTCGACCAGATGCTTTCTATTTCCTGAGGAACGATATGCTTTACGCTGATTACAACGGATCTGCTCCTCTTCTTTCTGAGGTAAAAGAATTTCTCAAGATGAGACTGGAGTCCGATCTCTTTGCCAATCCGAACGCACTTCATTCGATGGGACAGAAGCTGGGTAAGGGAATGGAAAAATCCCGCGCGATCATCGCGGATGCGGTTGGCGCACATCCTGATCAGATCATCTTCACTTCAGGATCTTCTGAAAGTTGTTCAACTGTCATTCATTCTGTTCTTGAATATAGCGATAAAAAAATTGTGATTACTTCGCCGCTTGAGCACCCTTCGGTTGGAAAAGCACTCAATTGGTATGCAGAAAGAAGAGGCATCAAGGTTTTAAAAACCAAGATCGACCGCAATGGAGTTGTTGATGTCGCTGACTTAAAGGAATTACTGGAAAAAAATAAAGGCCAGGTGGCACTCGTCACGATCATGTCATCGCAAAATGAAACCGGTGTCATTGAACCGAACGAAGAAATTGCGGCCCTTTGCCGTGAGCATCATGTTCCTTACTTTCCGGACACAACTCAGTTTATCGGAAAGACAGAATTTCATTTCGAAAAGAGTGGTGCGGACTATGCGGTTTGTTCCGGCCACAAGCTCGGCGCACTTTCAGGAACTGGCTTCATCGTTGCCAAAGATCCTACGCTGATTCATCCTCTCGTTTTCGGTAGCACTCAGGAAAAAGGCCTGCGTGGAGGAACTCAGCACTACTTAGGGATTGAAACGCTGGCGATCGCGTTTGCGTACTTCAAGGAAAATTCTCCTAAGCTGAAAGATCTTGAGATAGCCCGAGACTGGTTTGAAAAAGAAATAAAAAAGGCATGCCCGAAAGTCGTCATCATTGGTGAGGGCGCAAGACGCCTTCCGGGGACCAGCCTGATCGGATATCCGGGCCTTCATGGTCAGGCGATTCAGATTGAACTGGAATCCAACGATGTGTTTGTCACCACTTCTGCTGCTTGTGTGGATAACCAGCCGGAAACCTCCAAAGTGCTTAAGGAGATGGGAGTGACTGACGAAGTTGGCAGAAGTGTCATTCGCATTAGCCTGAGTACTTCTCACGGGCAAAAAAACTTCGAACTTTTATTACCTGCCCTCAAAAACGCTTATAATAAACTCAGTAGAATTACCTCATACTGATTTATCTATGCGAATACTATTTCTGAATCCGCCAGGTGAGTTTACCCTCACCGAGGCTCCCGATGAAAAGGGCGAAGGATTTTTAGAGAGCGATGACTTTGGAAACTTCCCTCCGTTGGGACTTCTCTATGTCATGTCTTATCTTGAAAAAGTAGCTCCGCATCACGAATTGATCTTTCACGACTGCATCGCTGAGAAAATTGGCCACAAAGACATTGAAGAGCTGATTAGAAAAATCAATCCGGATGTGGTCGGCATCACAAGCTTCACTATAGCTCTGGTTGATATTGTCAAAGTCGCTGAAGTCATAAAAAAAGTGAAGCCTGATTGCCATATCTGTCTCGGCGGTCACCATCCGATTGCCTTTCCGGTTCAGGCTGCGCAGCTGGTGCATTTTGATTCTGTTGTGGTGGGAGAAGGTGAAAAAGTTTTCGCGGAGTTGATCTCACGTCTTGAGAGAAAAGAAAACTTCACAGACATCACCGGAGTTTATACCCGTGAGTCCATTAAACAATGGACGGGAAAGGACTTTCACGACAAAAGATTTCTTACTCACATCAATGTTCCTGCGGCTTATATCGACGTTCTGGATGAACTCCCCTATCCGAACCGGAAACATCTGAAGGGCAATTACAACAGCATCGTCGGTTCTACAAAAAAAATGGCGACCATTCTCAGTACACGTGGTTGCCCATATCTCTGCACCTTCTGTGACGTGCCTTACAAGAAATATCGAACACGTTCGATTTCAAGCGTAGTTGATGAAATTGAAGAGTGCCTGAAACAGGGATATGAAGAATTCCATTTTTACGATGACCTCTTCAATATCACACCATCAAAAGTCATTCAATTTTGTGACGAAGTTGAAAAGCGCGGCCTGACATTTCATTGGGATTTCAGAGGAAGAGTCAACGCCGTCAATGAAGAATCCATCATTCGTGCCAAGCGTGCAGGGTGCCGGCAGATATCATTTGGAGTCGAGACGGGCACAAATGAAGGTCTGAAGTATCTGAAGAAAGGGACGACGGTCGAAAAATTCCTAGAAGTTTTTGGCCTCTGTCGAAAACACGGGATCAGGACAATTGCCGATTACATTATTGGGTTTCCCTTTGAGAAAACCCGAGAAGATGTTCTGAGAAACATCGATTTTCTCTGCGAACTGGACCCGGATTTCGCTCAGATCGCCGTACTCATGGTTCTTCCCAATACGCCACTTTTTGAGGAGGCCCTTCAGAAAGGACTGATTAAAAAGAATGAGTGGGAAGAATTCTGCCTCAATCCGACTCTGGAATTCAAGATCTCACACTGGGAAGAGCATCTTAGCCTCGAAGAACTGACGAAGCTTCAGACGGAAGCGTATCGTAGATTCTATTTCCGGCCACGTTATATCTTTAGACAAATTAAAAACCTTGATTCGTGGTATGATTTCACTACTAAGGTTAAAGGAGTTCAAAAGCTCCTCACTAAAATGGTGACCGCCTGATGTTACTGGACGTAAGATCACAATTAAACGTAAGCAACAAAGTTATCCCTTTCCTCAAATGTCTGGGGAAGGAACTGCTGTCTCGTCCTTTTATTTTTCTCGTCAT
>JBJMLZ010000153.1:0-37053 GCA_045805035.1 Bacteriovoracaceae bacterium | reverse complement strand
ACCGAAGTTCACGCCCGTTAATTGTGTCCCAAAAACCCGGTTCACTTCACCATAAAGTTTTACGTGACCGAGATTCAATTGAAGACCGGCGAATCCCCGGAAGAAAAATGGATCCACATTTTTGTGACTGTTGAGGTCCCCGGTAATTTGCGCCTGTGGAAGATTGAGATTCGTACATACGCCGCTTACGCAGGTAAGAGGACTGAAGGCATTCGCTTTCACATTCCCTGAGCCTTCAGAGCGACCGAAGTTAAAATCTGCGCCGGCACCACCGAAGACCGAAAAGAACTTTAAAAAGTTGACCGCACTGAAAACTTCCACTGGGATGGTGTGTGTCTCAGAGGTGATCGTGTATTGAGGCTTTCCTTTCAAGCGGCCTTGCAATACGGCCTGGCCTCCGAGATCGACGTTCACGTCTTCAGCGAGAACATCTTCGAAAGAGAGTTTATTTCGGTTGTATTCATAGCCTGTGCTGACATTGAGACCTGTCCATCCCCACATGTCATCGCCGGAGCCGTCGAGAAAATTGTAGCGAAGATGGATCCCGGCATTGTTGGTTGTGATTTCCGAGTCAAGATTCGTGCCCATGACTCCATCAAATGTTTTTGAATGCGAAAGACTTCCCACGTTGAAAAAGAGATCTGTTTTCTTGTTGAGCTTGGTACCGAGAAGAATCGAGGCCGATCCACCAATGCCGGCGATCTGATCTTTAAGGCCGACATTTCTGTCCAGATCCGCAGCCGCCCCCAGGGAAAGACCAAGAAGAAATCTATCAAATTTCGAAGCGTGATCCGTCCCTATCCCCCGTGACGAAAGTGCGGTCGAATTGGCAGTCGATTTAATCACCCGATCAATGTCCTCAATCGGCTGCTGTTTATTGAGGTCCGCTTCCACTGTTTTCAGATAATCGTCGAGGATCGTCTGAAGTGCCGGAAACGAAGTGAGAAAGCCGTAATCAGTTACCTTGATATGAAGAGGGCCGGACGACTGGGCATGGAGTCCGGTAGAGAGGAGAATCAGGCAAATAATGAGAACAAGTATTCTTGCCATGACGAACGCTACTTTTCACGAAAACAAGAGTCGAGACAGAGCGCGAGCGAAGGCCTGACACTTATTGACTGCGAGATGCTTCAAGAGAAAACAGTTCAATTATGTTTAAGAATGGATTGAGTATTCCTTCCTGAACGTCTCCGGTCAAATTGACTTAGTCATAGCTTCTTCAAGGAGGAAGAAAATGAATCATAAATTACTCATGGCCATGGTCATGACCTTCGCTCTCATTTCCTGCGGCGGTGGTAGCGATGGGGATAAAAAAGATAAACAGCAACAAGAAACAACTGGATCAAGCGGTACCACCGGCACTTCAGGCACAACTGGGACATCGGGAACTTCAGGAACCACCGGCGGAACAACAGCATCGTGCCTCACGAATACCCAGAAAGAAAACATCCGCACTTATCTCAATCGCGTTTCCGATCTCAGAACATTTACGGGTACCGGTACAGAAATAATTACTGAAGCGGATGGTACTCATACAACGAATGCCCTTACGGGAACATTCGATTACCAGCAGAACAGTGAAAATTTGTGGATCGCCAATGTCTCGCTCTGTCGTGGAGGCATTTCCACTCTTTGTTTTAATAAACAGATTGTTTACGAATTCAGTAGTGGATGTCTCAAGGTGAATGGTGTTCGCGCCAAAAATATCAGAGCTTCGGATAGTTCCTTGTCTTTCAGTTATTTTGATACGCGAAGTGTGAGTGAGCGCTCATCGATTGCGACGGGAAAATTCATTTACCTAGAGAGCGAAAGAAAAAATGGAGTAATGACTTACAGTCTGGACTTCAAAGAGGAGTGACACCAGCGCCTTGGGGCCACAAGGAACCGGAGGGCCAGATTGATATCAATTCCGTGGCTTTCGGTCCGGTATTTCGGGGACTTATAGGGGCAGGAAACTTGGCACAAATCCTGCTTTATATGATTTTGAGAAGAGGGTGATGAACTCCACAAAAGTTCACCAAAATATCCCCGGAGACAGAGACCTAACCAGTCATTGTCACCTCCCAATACCCCGTAAGCACCTACCCCCGTTCCACCCTTCTCTCAGGTTAAACAAAAATAAAAAAAGCCCCTCGCAAGAGGGGCTTTTTTTTTATGCTCTTACTTCAGCCATTCGTAGAGATGATAATGCTCACCGGACATCTCGAGCGATTCATAAACTTTCTGAGCAGTGTGATTGGCCTTCTCCACATACAAACGAAGCCCACGAAGTTCTTTGGAGCTTTCAACCATCGTACGGAGGTGAGAATAGAGTTTTCTGAACACGCCATGCTTACGGAATTCCGGTTTCACATACACCGAATGAATCCAGAGGACCGTACCATTTCTCCAGTCGCTCCACTCCGGAACGGTGAGAAGGCATCCGATAACTTCCCCGTTCACTTCTGCGAGCCAATACTTGCCCTTCGAAGGATCATCGAAGACCGCCGCGACACCAAGTTCAACCGTCGGTGGATCGAGTTTTAATTGCTCTGTCTCCCAGGCCATTTTCACCTGGTAATCAGCGATAGTTTGCACGTCAAAAAGTAGTCCGGGTCTGATCTTTATCTCCATTAGGTAAGTACTCCGCGCACACGTTTGGAGAATTCACGAAGCGCTTCCTGAAGAGAGATTTGTTCTTTATCCATGAGAAAACGGATTTCCGCGGCCATGAGATAATCACTCATCTGATCCCCTGGTTCCTCTGAGGTCTTCACCGGCGGCACACCTGTATTCTCAAAATCATCCGCAAATTTTTGGAGCTCATCGAAGGTATATTTCTCCGCGAGCATCTTCATATTTTTTACGTCCATTAAGCTTTCGCTTTTTTGACGAATTCACGGAAGGCTTCTTCCTTCGTCACATTCACGAGATCCTGAGGTTCGCCATTCTTAAAACAGCCCACGGAAGGAAGTCCGGGAAGATTAACCATTTCCTTGATCTTCGGATTTTTCTCTACATCGATCTTGAAGATTTTGATGCCTTCTTCGTTCGCGATTTTTTCAAACATCGGTGCGGCGACCCGACAGGAGCCACACCAGCTGGCGTAGAAATCAATCAGCACCAGCGACTCGCCTTCAATTACTTCAAAAATTGTGTCATCAGTCAGTTCCTGCATGGCCATGGTATTTCCTAGTTGATCACGATGCGAAGAGAGTCGAGCGAAAGCTCGGCCTTATCCATCGCCTTCAGAAGATTTGTCTTGTTAAATTTCATGACAAGGATTTCCGTCTCAGAAACGGTCGGGTTGACCTTGCGAAGGGCCTCCAGGCGCTCGATTTCGGCATCCATCGCCTTCACCATTTCATCACGAAACTTTTCTTTGTATTGCTTGGCCCTTGCCACACAGAGTTCTTTTCCACGCTTGATACACTCTTTCAGAAAATCCTTCGGAAGTTCCTTGAGGCCTGCGCGCTTTTCCTGTGTCAGTGCTTCCACATTCTCATCAATAAACTTCTTCGGAAGTTTCTGAGTCATGTCCTGCATCTGCGCATTCAGGAGCACGCGCAGTGGAGTTGGCGGGAACCATTTCTGAAGCTGGAGTTTTTTCTCCGCTACTGACGACAGGAGAAAATATCCTTCAAAGAGGAAGGTTTCTTTCGACGGAGTTTTCCACGAAGCAATCGTACAGTTCCCCATTTCCTTACTCGAAATGAAATCCATGATTCCCACCACCATCGGGTGATCCCAGGTGAGGAAAGTCATGTCATCAAACTTAAGCGCATTCTCGCGCTTAAATGTCACCGTCATGCCTTCGTTATCGAGTCCCGGAAAGTGCGGAAGGTACATATTGTCACCCGGACGAATGAGGAACGTCCACGGATCATTCATGTCTTCAACATCAACCCCAAGCTGATTCCAGAGATTCACCATGAAATCGCGAAGCTCAGAGGATTCATCAGCGACCTTCAGTTCTTTTACAAAATCCATCGCCTTCGTATGATTGAACGAATTGAGTTCCACGAGCTGGTCCTGCCCTTCCTCGAGTTTTTTCTCAATGTCCTGATGAATTTCCTGGGTTTGTTTTAAAAACTTCTGGAAATCTTTTTCGGGGAACTCACCTTCTTCCGCTTTCGCAAGAAGGCCATTGAGTTCTTCTCTCACCGTCGCATAAAGTTCAGTCGCACCTCTGGGAGATGATTCAAAAGCATTGAAGCCTTCGTTATACCAGCGAAGAAGAAGCTCATCCGCGGTCCTCTCGATATACGGCACATGAATCTGGATATCGTTTTTCTGCCCGATGCGATCCAGTCGTCCAATCCGTTGCTCAAGAAGATCAGGGAGCTTCGGAAGATCGAAGAGAATAAGATGTTTGGCGAATTCGAAGTTTCGTCCTTCCGAACCAATTTCAGTAGAAAGAAGAATCTCGGCACCTTCCGGATCAGCAAAGTAAGCCGCCTGTCTGTCGCGGTTCATAAGGTTCATTCCCGAATGGAAGACCGCGGATTTCACTGTGGTCTTGTCCTTCAGGACTTTCTCAAGATCAAGCACCATGTCCTTGTCGTGACAGATGAGAAGGATCTTGTCGCCTTTGTGTTTTTCCGCAAAAGCGGCGAGCCACTCAGACTTCAGTTCAAAAATCTTCTTCTCAGGATTTTTCGTCTTCCCGAGTTCAAGTGGATAAGAATGGAACACGCGCTTCGGGAAGAACTCACTGTAAGTGGCCATCGTCTTTCGCGTGTTTCTCACATACACGCGACCAGTGCCATGGCGATCCACCAGCATCTGAAGCGCTTTTTCTCTTTCCACCGTATCAAGATCAATCCCGAGTTTTTCTTTCAGGGTTTTCTTTTCAGGCGCAGTCACCGGCTTGTTGGAAATGAGCTTATTGGCGAGATCCGTGACAGGCTTGTAGCCCATCGTCTCTTCAATGAACTGATTGAAGTCATGGAATCGATTCGGATCGAGAAGTTGGAGTCGCGCATAGTGACCGGCAAGACCCAGGATCTCGGGTGTGCCTGAGAGAAGAAGAACGCCCGGAGTGTCTTTCGCGAGAACGGAAACGAAATCATATTCCATCGAGGAATTTTCCGGAGACCAGCGAAGTTGGTGAGCTTCATCGACGACGAGGAGATCCCATTTGGATTCCATCGCCTGCTCCATCAGCCAGTCTTCCTTCATGAGATATTTTATCGACGCAACGAAGAGCTGCGCATCTTCAAACGGACGATCCCCACGTTCGAGTTTGGAGTCGTGATTGATGGTGACGAAAGTCATCTGGAACTTGCGGAGCATTTCCACAAACCACTGATAGACGAGTGAATCCGGAACGAGGATAAGACAGCGCTCAACTCTGCCGGTGAGAATGAGATGGTGAAGTATGAGGCCTGCTTCAATCGTTTTTCCGAGGCCCACTTCGTCAGCGAGAAGTACCCGCGGACGAGAGCGCCGTGAAATTTCACTCGCCACATACATCTGGTGAGGAATGAGAGAAAGACGTGGGCCGCTAAATCCGCGGATCGGACTGATGAAAAGTTTTCTCTGGTTCAGGAGAACATCGTAGCGAAGCTTGAAGAGTTCATTGGAATCAATGTTGCCGGCAAAGAGCCTTTCTTCGGGCTTTGAGAACGTGAGTGTGTCCGCGAGTTGCGATTCAGGAAGAGATTTTCCCTGGCCGTGGTAAGTGACGATGCCTTTATCTTCCGTGGTGCTCTCGACGATGAATGAGTCACCGCTTGAACCTTTCACTTCATCGCCTTCAACAAAGCGAATGCGCCGAAGAGGTGCAGTCTGGGCGCCGTAACGACGGTCGACTTTGGCGGCAGGAAAAAAGCACGTGATGGTTTTCTGTTCGACTTCGATGATCACGCCTAATCCGAGCTCGGGCTCAGATTCCGATATCCAGCGTTGGCCGATGATGAACTGCTTCATTGTGTCCTGTCCGTGATGACAAAAGAATATTCTTGCCCGATGATACTAACAAAATTCCTCTAACCGGTAAAAGATCATGATGAATTATTTCTTCGCTCTCTCTCTGTTTGTCCTGAGTTTCAGCGCAAGTGCGGCCAAAAGGCCGATCAAGGAAGGCCCGTGGCGCTTTGAAATGAAAGCGACGTACGCTGTCATCCCCTTTGTGATCGAATTTAAATACCGAGGCGAGAAGCTCATCGGAACACTCCTCAATGGAAAGGAGAAGATTCCACTCAGGAACATCGACATCAAAAAAGACCTCATCTTGGTTCCCCTCCAGCACTATGAGAATGGACTTGAGCTTACTGTCCAGAATGATTCGACCGTGAAAGGAGACTTTGTCCGCTACAATAAAAATCCTGAAGTAAGAAATCCTGTCTTCGGAAAAGTCGGCAAGGACAGCGCCCGTTACACGGGAAATTTTGAAAAACCGAAAGCGCATTTTGACGGGCAGTGGGCAGTGACGCTGAAGGAAGAGGACGGAAAAGAAAGTAAGGGCATCGTTCTCATCAACCAGGACGGATCCCGTTTCACCGGTACGATCATGAGTCCCACTGGCGACTATCGCTACATGGAAGGATATCTCAATGGAGAGCTTTTTGAGGGCGCGAGTTTTGACGGCGTATACAATTACGTCTTCAAAGGTCGAGTGGAAAAACACACCATGGAAGCTGCTATCGAAGCGAACTGGCTGACGAAAGTCACCGGTAACAAAGATGCGAACGCGAAGATGCCGGATCCCTACAAAGAAACCAAGCTCGATAAAATGGCCTTCAAGTTCGGTGACATTGACGGAAGAAAGGTGACGCTTGAAGATCCGAAGTTCAAAGACAGAGCAGTTATTGTTACGTTCTTCGGAAGCTGGTGCCCGAACTGTATCGATGAAACCAAATATCTCATCCCGTGGTATCACAAGAACCACATGCGGGGTGTAGAGATTGTGGCACTTGCTTTCGAACGAGATCTTGATGAAATGCATGCGCGCATGCAGCTCACAAAGACGGTGAAAAAATTTAAGATTCCCTATACTGTGCTTCTTGCCGGCTCAACCACGGAAGATAAGCCGATGGATAAAATTCCCACGCTTAAAAACTTTATTTCTTTTCCAACGACAGTCTTTCTGAATAAAAAACATGAGGTCGTAAAGGTCCATGCCGGATTCAATGGCCCGGCGACCGGAAAGTTTTTCGAAGAATGGAAAGTTGAATTTGAAAAAGATGTAGAAGGACTCTTGAAATAATATGCTTAAGACTATCGGCCTTCTTCTTCTCTCTAATATCTTCATGACCTATGCCTGGTACGGGCATCTCAAGACTCTGGGAAATAAACCTCTCTGGATCGCTATTCTTGCGAGCTGGGGAGTGGCCTTTCTGGAATATTGCTTTCAGGTGCCCGCAAACCGCATCGGGTTTCAGAATTTCACTCTGGCGCAGTTGAAGATCATTCAGGAAGTGATCACCATGATCGTCTTCTCGATTTTCACAGTTTGGTTCATGAAAGAGCCAATCACCCGCAATTATTTCTATGCGGGCCTGTGTCTCATTGGTGCCGTCTTTTTTATTTTCAGAGATTAGTCTTCGGACTTGTTCTCTTCCTCAATGACACTCTCTCCGGAGTAATCATTTTCATCCAGCTTCAGGCTTTCATTATCCTGATCAACCGGGGCGAGATGTCCGGCCTGTGGCCGGAAAACATCTTTCATGTCCGCATGGGCGCGTGAGCCTCCATGCTTGTACACAATCTCTCCGCCAAGATGCCCTGTTTTCCATCCAAAGAATACCGGCAGAAGGGTGAGGAGAAATACCCCCAGGCGTGCGCGTTCCTGAAATTCCGGACGCAGGAACCAGGCCACGATTCCTCCCGCAAGTGATACGACCGTCATTCCCACAAAAATTTCCGCGGAGTTTTCATGTGCGTGAATAATTTCTTTGCCAGTCACAAGCGCCACTTTATCCTCATCCGTCTCCCCAGTTTCGAGCGCCAGATATCCGGTAGCGGTGATGAGAACCTGCAGTCCGATAATCACAAACCACATTTCCTTCGACATTTTTCCTGATCTCATCGCGAGTGCGAAGATCAGCACCATAACCGGTAGAAGAAATGTCATCGCAAGAGGAAAGTGAACGACTATGGGATGAAGTGGCATGGGTTCTCCTTCATTTTATTATGAAGGAGGTAGGAACCTAATGCAACGGTTCCGGCAAAGGAGCGTCTTTCTCGATCAGGTCAGCAATTTCCGTGATGATCTTGAGAAGCTCGCTCACGTGAGATTTTTCGGTGAGATGGTTCGGGAAAACGAGACGAAGAAAGATCGTTCCGTCGGCACGCTCGGCGTAATTCACCATCGCCTTTCCGGAAGCAAGAAGGGCCTTTCTCACTTTCTGCGTAAACGAATTCAGGTTTTCAGGAGTCCGGACCGGCCTCACCTGAAAACAAACGTTGAGATAGTTTGCGTGAATGAGGACAAAACGCGGATGTTGTGAAATTTCATGAGCAGCAAAGCGCGCGAGATCAAGGAGATGCTCCGTTCTTTTGGCGAGCCCTTCAGTTCCCTGCGAGCGCCAGAGGAGCCAGAGCTTGAGGGCGTCCGCGCGGCGTCCGCATTGAAGAGAATAAGTGCCGGTGTCCCAGTCTGAATTATCAAACTCATGGAAAAGATACTCGGCCCCGCCGCCGCGATTCGTGGCCCGGAGAATTCCGGAATGCTTCGTAAGGAAAAAAGAAGTGATAAGAGGTGCACCCATCGTCTTGTGTGCATCAAAGCTCACCGAATCACTGCGCTCAATTCCACGGATAAAATGTCTTGAAGTAGGAGAAAAAGTCGCGGCTCCTCCCCAGGCGGCATCCACATGGAGCCAGACTTTGAAGTGGTCGCAGATATCGGCGATCTTTTCCACCGGATCAAATGCACCAAGAACGGTCGTCCCAAAAGTTGCGCCCACCATTAAAGGAGTGAATCCATCCTTGAGATCAGTCGCGATAATTCGCTCAAGCTCTTCCGGAATCATTTCTCCCCGTTCATTAGTCGGAACCTGGATCAAATTCTGGGTACCGATGCCGGTAATGTTGACCGCCTTATCAAATGAGTAATGCGCGTCTTCTGATATATAAATGCGGAAAGAATTGTGAGCAAATCCGGTCTGGCGGATCGAAGGATTGTAATGCGAGCGCGCGCAAAGAATCGAGAGAAGATTCGAGTTACTTCCTCCCGTTACCATGATCCCTTCACCACTTTCAAATCCCATCGTCGTGAGAAGTTCCTTCACCAGGCGTTTCTCAATCAGAGTGAGGATCGGTGCGATTTCAAACGTCGCCATTGTGGGATTAAGAAGTGTACTCGCGACTTCACCCGTCCAGGCAGCGACATCAAATCCGCCGAACAATTGATTCAAAAAAAGCGGATGAATAGTTCTCACACTATTATCGAGAATCATCTCGAGCTCTTTGTGAATTTCCTCAAGAGAAACGCCGTTTTTCTGAAGCTGCGGAAGAATTTTTTTGAGTTCATCGATGCCGGGATGTGGCGTCACCGTGTCAGTAGATTCATTTTTGTGAATGTATTTTTTCAGCGTCAAAAAAACGTCATTCAAAAACTTTTCTTCGTTCATGTTCAACATGCATCTACCTAATTGTTGTTAAGGATGTATCAGAGTCTTACTTGCGCTTGCAATCTTGAAAGCAATTGTTAGTCAAATCGGGCGTTTGTCAATTATTCGACATTGGCAACTGAAGGGTGGCCAAGTTTAAATCATTTCTACCAAACACACAGAACGGTCGAGAGACCGCATGTAACAAGGAGAACTAAGGATGGCAGTTCGTTCGAACAGTCACTTGTCTGAGAAGCAGATTGCTGCGCTGAGAGACAAGCTCATGAGTGAAGCAGAGCGCATCAGAGTTAACTTTCAACTCAAGAAACAAGAGTACGAGGCGAACTCGATCACTGGCGCGAAAGATGAAGTTGATTCCGCAAACGATAATATTCTTCTCGCTGCTGATATGCGTTTTTCTAATCGTGAAAGCCTTTATTACAAGAAGATCATGAAGACGCTTTCTAAGATCGAAACTGAGCAATACGGCATGTGCGATGATTGTGGCGACGCAATCACTTACACTCGCCTCATGGCACGTCCGACTTCTGAAATGTGCATCCTTTGCAAAGAAGAGTCGGAAAGAGAAGAAAACCAGAACTTCTTCGAGCGCCGCTCCAAGTCTCTCGGAACTGTCATGTCGGTTCCGGCCGGTCACTAAACAAATGCCTCTTAAAGGCCTCCTCCGGGAGGCCTTTTTATTGCATCTCAATCCCGCATGATTTCCTACGTAGTTGAACACAATCCTGACGATCGAGTTTTAGAAAACGCTGCCCGTATTCTGAAGAATGGCGGACTCATCGCGTTTCCCACGGAAACTAATTGGGTCGTAGTGGCGGATCCCGCAACGAAAAAAGGGATTGATAAGCTCTACCAGCTCCGTCATGTGGACAATACCAAGCACTTCACTGTTCTCTGCTCCAGCTTTCAGAAAGCGATGGAAATTGCCCAGATTGAAGACAGTGCATTTTCTCTCATGAAGAAAGTTATCCCTGGCCCCTATACTTTTATTCTTCCCGCCCAGAAGAAAATTCAGAAGTATCTCAAGGCATCAAAGACGGATCATGAAGTGGGAGTGCGCTTCCCGCCTAAAAAGCTTTGTCTGAGTCTCATCGACGCTTACGATGGTATTCTCATTTCGAGTCACATCAATCACGACATGATGGAGGAAACTGATGAAAGTGTTCCTCTTTATAGTGCATTGATCGAAGACAATCTCGGCCACATGATTGACCTTATCATTGACCCGGGGGAGTACGAATTCCTGGGTCCCACGACCATCGTGGACTTCACCCAGGGTGCGCCGGAAGTTATCCGCATCGGTTCCGGGAGCCCTGATCTCTTTCTCTGAGGTCATATGAAAAAAAAAGTTGTGATTGTTGGCGGTGGCTTCGGAGGTCTAGCCGCTGCAAAGAAGTTTTCTCACACTGAGTTCGACGTCACTCTCATTGATAAAAGAAATTACCACCTCTTCCAGCCGCTTTTGTACCAGGTCGCGACTGCTGCCCTTTCTCCGGCGGACATCGCCTACCCGCTTCGCTCGATTCTGCGCGGGCCGAATATTGAAATTCTTCTTGGTCACGTGAGTGAGATCAACAAGGAAGAAAAATGGCTGAAGACACTCGAAGGAAACAAACTTGAATTTGATTATCTGATTCTTGCTTGTGGCTCTACCTATACCTATTTCAATTCTCCTCACTTTGAAGAAAACGCACCAGGACTGAAGAACATCAGCCAGGCGACAGAGATCAGAAGAAAAGTTCTCATGGCCTTCGAGGAAGCCGAACGCGAAACGGATGCAAAGAAGCGGGAAGCACAAATGACATTTGTGATTGTCGGTGGAGGACCTACCGGAGTCGAGCTCGCAGGAGCAGTCGGTGAGATTGCTTGTTACAGTCTTGTTCGCGATTTTCATCATATCAATCCGAGCTCTGCGCGCGTGATTGTGATCGAAGCGGCTCCACGAGTTCTCGCGAACATGCCAGAAGATCTTTCCAATGATGCCGTCAAACAGCTTCAGGATCTCGGAGTCGAGATCCGCACCGGAACAAAAGTTCTGGATGTCACGGAAGATGGGATTCGCCTGAGTGATGAATTCATTCCTTCGAAAACAATTCTTTGGGCGGCAGGGGTGGCCTCCGTTTCACTGAATAAAAAACTCGGAGTGGAACTGGATCGCAAAGGACTCGTCATTGTCGGCAGAGATTGTTCGATTAAAAACTATCCTTATATTTTTGTGATCGGAGACCAGGCCCATCACGAATACGGGCCACAAAGCACTCCTCTCCCGGGGCTAGCTCCAGTGGCCATGCAACAGGGGCGCTTCGTCGCCAAGCTCATCAAGAAAGAAGCGCGCACCGGTCGTGTGGATCGCGAAGCTTTTCAATACGTGGACAAGGGCCAGATGGCGACGATCGGAAGATCGCGCGCAGTTGCCATGTACAAGGGCATTCATTTCTCCGGATTTCTTGCGTGGATGGCGTGGATCTTTGTCCACGTTTATTATCTTATCGGATTTAAGACCAAGCTCTTCGTGTTGATTCAATGGGCGTGGACGTACATGACGTACAAGCGGGGCGCGAGATTGATCGTGGAAGATGAGACAAACTTTTCACATGAATATAGGTCAGCGAGAAAAAACGAGGAAGCAACTCCGGCGCCTTTCCATTAACGGCCACTGAGATAATTTCTGGCGTTGGTGAGATTGCGGAAGAACGCCGAGACGGCCGGCATTTCTTTTTCCATCTGCGTACGTGTTGTCGCACAAGCATGATAGTAAGCAAAGAGTTCGGCGAAACCTTCTTCCGGATAACTGGGATTGGTACAATAGTTATCAGCACAGATTGTATTCAGGAACTGTGTTGATTGACGATCAATTGCAAGTGCCTGCTGCCAGCCTACTGATCGGGTAATTCTGTGTTCACCATACATGTTGTCGAGAGTGTGACCGTACTCGTGAAGAAAGAGTGAAGCCGATCCACCGTAATCGAGGCGATTCACCACAATTCTGGTAGGAGTCTTCATTCCGAAGAGAGAACCGCCTGCACCAGGAACTGTCGACTGGTCTCTTCCATCATGAGTTCTATCGTAAGTGCCGCGCTGACTAGCGGACGCGCGACTTCTCTGTGCGGACCATGAAGGATCTTCGGAAACACCATTGCCCACAATCAAATTGATCTGCGATCCGCGATTTTTCATTTCATCACGAAGTGATTGAGGAAAACGATTGAACTCAGCAATGAAGGCCTGAAGTTGTTGCGTGGTCGGACTTCCGACCACAACCCTGATGTTATACTGGGACATTGCCTGTTGAATTTCTTCGGGTGTGGGAAGAGTCTGGGACTGTCTGTCTGCCGCACACGTCACGCGCTGAAGTCCTTGTGGTGCTCTTTGCGGAACGACTTGAGGAACTGGAGTTGGTGCTCTCACTACTGCGGGAGTTCTCGGGGCTTCCGTCTGAATTCCCGGAGTGACTGGATCACAATCAATACCCGGTTGAGGTCTCGTTTCAGATGTCACCCGAACTGCCGTCGTCGCTACTGCCTGAAGTCTCTGGCCATTTGATTTTTCTGATTCTGCTTTCACTGCCACGAGCTTCTGATGAAGTCTCTGGCAAAGCGTACGCTGCGTTTGCATGCCTGACCGACAGATGCGTTCACTATCTTCCACGAGCTCGTTCAGACCGGCGCGTTTTTCCGGAGAACTATACATCGCTGCCACATCACTCAGGGTCTTTCCCGACTTCTCAAATTTTTCTTCGCACTGTCTGAACGCAGAATTTTTTTGCGCTTTCGTAGCGATGTCCACACAAAGCCCTTCACCGAAGATAGCTGGCTGACAATGAAGTTGTTGAGCGCCACAATTTCCTGCGCTTTTTTGGTAATCAGGGTTTCCTTTCACGGGAGAAGTACAAAGTCTCTTGCCACCACTCGCGCGGCTCACACTCGGCCAGCCGGCATAAAAACAATCGAAGTTACCGCCTGCGAATGCCTCTTCGATGAAATGAAATTTCATGATCGTGAAGTCTGCGCTTTCTGTTTCCTCTGAGGCCTCGCGAAGAAAATCGCGATAAGCACTCAGGACCTGAACTTTTTCTTCAATCGTGAGCTCACTCAATTCCTGCGGTGAAAACACCGGTGCCGCAAACAGAGCGGAGCTGAAAAGGCAGATGAATAAGGTGAAGAATTTCATGAGTTCCCTACTGGAACTCTTATCGGAATTATGAGGGGAAAAATGAGTAAAACCCCTTGAATTACAAGGGGTTCATATCCTCAATAAAATCTCCGTAATTTCGCGGAATTGGCCTCTATTGGGACTGGAGTTCCGAGCGGATTTCCATCCAGACATCGAAGTAGCGCCACTCAGGTGCCTGGCAGCCTTCATCGTGATGATCAGGACGAAGAATCAAATCCCCTGTCATGAGAAGAATTTTTTTGACCTCAGGATTCTGTTTGATCTTTTCCCACATCGCTCGCTTGATGATTTGGTAATGAAGGCCCGGCTCAATCGAACAGTAAGTCATGCGGGTTCCTTTATAAGTCACCCAATCAATGCCCAGCTCTTTCATTTTCTGTTCGCCGATTTTTCCTGCGTCTTTGGCAGTGAAGGCCGTCATCTGCGAAACTTCTTCTCTGGTGTAAGGATAAATCAGCGCCGAACGAGGATCATCTGCTCCTTCGGGAAATTTCATCATCTGCCACAGGCCTTCCACACTTGCGTAAGTCACATCATCCATCGTGAAAGGAGTTGCTGCGAAATTTGAAAGAATGCCAAGCTCGTTTCTTTTGGAAAGTATAACTTCTCCGGGGCCAGCTTCCTGAGGGAGAACTTCCCATGACGGTGCACCTTCGCGCGGAACAGGTGTCCACCAATGTTCAGGATATGTAGCTGCAAAAAGTGATTGAGAAAAAAGAATAACAATAAAAAGCTTAAGCATAAGGACCTCTTTCTCCTCTTAAATCACATAAGGGGAGAAAGGTCCAAAATTTTAAGCTTTCTTCATCTCATCTGCTGTTGGTCCGATGGTATCCGCCATCTTCGCTCCACGGGTTCCCATGGGTTTAGGCCTGCCAGTTGTAGAATCTTTTTTGGTTTGATGCTCAAGCTCCGAATTGATTTCTCCACCGAGGAGAATAATGAAACTTGAAAGATAGAACCAGGTCATAAGCACGATGATCGCTCCGAGAGATCCGTAGGTCTTGTTAAAATTGCCGAAGCTTGAAGCGTACCAGGTGAAGAGAAGCGAAGTTGCTGCCCATAACACCGATGCAATGAGGGATCCCATGTTCACCCACTTCCACTTTGGTTTCTGCCGGCAAGGAGCAAATCGGTAAATGCAAGACAGGTAAAAGGAAAAGATCGCAAGAAGGAGGATCCAACCAACCCCAGTGGAAAGGGTCTCGAACGTACTTCCGAAATTGAACGCACTCGTGAACGCTGGAAGCGCAACCACGACCACAATCGCGACAAGACCCAGGATGGCACCGAGGAAAGTGAGCCCGATTGCAATCGCAGTCCGCTTCACAAAACCTCTTTTTTCTTTTTCATCATAGATGATGTTCATTGCTTCGATGATCGAAGTGCTTCCTTTTGAAGCACTCCAGAGAGAAAAGAGAAGTGTACCAATCGCAGAAAGACCCAGAGTCGATGGCGCCTTCGAAGCAAGTGATGTTAATTGGTCTTTCAGAATCTGCGTGGCTTCCGCAGGAAGAAAGCGCTCAATCTCAGAGATGTCTCGCAAGATCCCCGTCGGATTACTAAACCAGGCGTACATCAAAACAAATGAAGTCATCGCCGGAACAAGAGCTAGAAGTAAGTAGTATGATATCGAAGCGGAAACCATAGAAACGCGGTCATCACTGACTTCGCTTTTCACTCTCATCAGAGTGTCTTTCCAGCCTGGTGCGGGAATCTCTGTGGGTTTACGTGCCTCTCTGCCACGGCCCTTTTCGGTCCTTTCTTTGGCTCGGGGGACATTATGCTTGTGATGCCGGAAGTGATCTAGGAATGTTGTCGCCATAATTCGATGCTCCTTCGTTTTACTAACTGAATAGTTGCAAATGAAGTTCCACAAAACCTGAGCAGCAGAGTTTGTTGATGCAGTCATTCACATTACGGGTAGAATACTTGTGAGGTGATTCCATGATTTCCAGCGTACTGATTGCTGTGCTCTGTCTCATGCATGTGTATTTTTTCCTCGCCGTGTGGAAAAAGAATTTCGGAATCGTCGACATTGCCTGGGGCCAGGGATTCATCCTTATCGCGCTCGTGAGTTACTTTTATCAATTCAATTCGGTGAAGAACGCGGTGGTGCTGGGATTAGTTCTGCTTTGGGGCCTTCGACTTTCACTTTATCTCCTGATCAGAAATTGGAGTGCACCTGAGGATCATCGCTATCTGGACCTTCGTAAAAGCTGGGGCGCTCATCCGAATGTTCACGCTTATTTCAAAGTTTTTCTTTTTCAGGGATTCATGATGCTTCTCATTTCTCTTCCTGTGACTGCGGGAATGGAAAGAGCTGAGCCTGAGCTCAGTAGCGTTAATGTCATTGGTGTTTTTGTTTTCTTCTTCGGCTGGATCTTTGAATCGTACGCAGATAATTTTCTCAAAAAATTTAAGGCCAATCCCACTCACAAAGGCACGATCTGCATGTCCGGCCCGTGGAAACTCTGTCGCTTCCCGAATTATTTCGGAGAAATCACTCTATGGTATGGAATCTATCTCGCGTCCTTCACGCCATCAACATGGTGGACCATTATCGGACCGATGACGATAAACTTTTTTATTCTTAAAGTGAGCGGCGTCCCTCTTCTTGAAAAAAAATATATTCAGAGACCTGAGTATCTTGAGTACGCTTCTCGAGTTCCGCGGCTCATTCCTTTCACTAAACCTCACCAAGTAAAATCATGAAAACAATTCTTCTCTTCGTTTTTGTCTTAGCGTGCGCTTCTTATAACGGAAATGTTCGCTACACTGTCGTGAAAGATCTTTACTACACGGACGCGCATGACGTGAGGCAGTCCGGTGAGGCCTATGTTCCGGATGAGGGAGAGAATCTTCCGGGAATTGTGATGGTCCACGGCGGAGGCTGGGACTCGCGCGACTATACGGACAACAGATCCATCGGAAAATCTCTGGCAAGTCATGGCTACACAGTTCTCAATATCAATTACCGCTTTCCTCCGAAGTATCTTCATCCCGCACCTATTGAAGATCTTGCTACTGCGATCGTATGGTTTAAACAAAATGCAAAACGCTTCAGACTGAACCCAGATAAAATTGGCCTCTGGGGGTATTCAGCAGGCGGGCACATCACTTCCCTCTATGCACTTCTCAACATCGGAACTCCTCGCGCAGTACAAGCGGTAGTGAGTGGCGGAGCTCCCTATGATCTTACCTGGTACACACACTCCCCCATCATCAGTCCCTATATTGGCGGAAGACGTGATTTGAAACTACAGGCCTACGCGGATGCGAGTCCTGCGTTTCACGTGAAAGAAGGAGCGCCACCTTTTTTCATCTATCACGCTAAAAACGACAAGCTCGTGGAGTATCCACAAGCGACTGCCTTCGAAGCAAAGATGAGACTCAAAGGGAATTACATCAAAAGATATAAGGTTCCCTTCTGGGGACATGCCTTTGCTTTCGTCTTCTCGGATGATGCCGTTAAAAAAGGTGTGCACTTTCTCGATGAACAACTGAAGGATAAGAAATGAGAACTTTCATCATTATAATTTTTTCTCTGCTCGCATTTGGTTGTTCATCGAAAAAATACGATCGGACCGTGACTTATATCGAACGCGATAAATTCATGGGTGACTGGTATGTCATTGCCGGAAGATTCACCGACAAGGAAAGAGACGCTCATAATGCCATTGAAAGTTACACCTGGAACAAAGAGAAAGAGCGTATCGATATCTCTTTCCGGTTCAATAAAGGTGGACCCACTGGTCCAGAAGAAAAGTACACCATGAAGGGATGGATAGAAACTCCGGATAACGCTCACTGGAAGGTGCAACCTTTCTGGCCAATCAAGTTTGACTATCTTATGATCGCAATCGCGAATGACTATCGCTGGACCGCGATTGGCGTTCCGGATGAAAAATATTTGTGGATCATGTGTCGCGATCCTTATTTCACCAAAGAAGAAGTCGCGGTCGTGCTCCAACAGTTAAAGAAGCGTGGCTACGATACTTCAAATATCACTTATGTTTCCCATTGGGAGAAGAAGTAAAAAAAAAGCCAGAGGCGCGAGACTCTGGCTTTAAGTATCCTGACATTTTTGTGGTGCCCGGTGAGGGACTCGAACCCCCACGCTCGCGCAATAGGTTCTAAGCCTATCGTGTCTACCAATTCCACCAACCGGGCATCGATATCAGGAATTGAAATTATGAAGTTGGGCAGGTCTGGTTGGCAAGAATTTTAGCCGGCTTTTTTCGGTGACGCGGGTTTTTTCTCGTACTTTTCGAGGTCTTTCTTCGCTTTATCGAGCAGGTTCTGAAGCGCAGTCTTCTCCTGGCGGAGTTTGTTCACTTCTTTCTTCCCTTCAGCAAGTTGGTTACGGCTTTCGACAAGGTCCTGCGTAAGCTTCTTCACGGAGTTTTCCAGATGGGAGATCTTCACCTTACTCTGTCCGTCTTCCGTCGCTGAGTTATTGCGGCTAACAGAGACAGCATTTTGTAATTTGAGCTCGAGGTCTTTCACTTTCGTGTTGGATTCTTTCAGGTATGTCTCGAGTAACTGAACCTGACCCTGAAGTCTCTTCACTTCCATCTCGCTGTGCTGAGGGCCGCTCGTATGCTGAGTCATGCGCACAGTCTGCTCAGCTTTTTTCAAGGCATCTGTGAGCTTTGCCTTATCCTGCTTTAAAGACATCAACAGAGTCGCATCCGCGTTTGCACGTTCCTGATTCTTAGAAAGATCTCGCTTCATCGACTCAAGCTGCGCCTTCATCTGATCATTAGCGAGCTGCAGTTTTCTGGATTCGTCTTTCTGATTGTCATCAGATTTGGAAGCTTCAATCGCGGCAGACAAGGTCGAGATCTTCGCCTTGTACATTTCAATCATCTTGTTTTGATTGATCGTCTGACGTTCGAGTTCTTTGATCTGTGTCGACTGTCCCTGAACCGCACTTGAGGCCAGGTGCTGGTTGACCTGCTCGAGCTTCTCTTTCATAGAAGCGATCTCGCCGTCTTTTTTCTCAATGGACTTTGCCATCGTTTCTTTGGTTTTCTCAACGATGGAATCTTTGAGTGTCACCATTCGCGAAAGCTTTTCAATTTCCTGGCCAAGACGAAATTCTTTCTGAGCGGCTTCGAGCTGAACCTTACGTGATTCTTTTTCAAGCTCACGGAATTCTTCTGCCATCTTTGTTTCACGTTCAGAAGGGGCCTTGTTTGGTGTCTGTCGGAGAATTTCCTCTACGCGAGAAGGCCTGTTCTCAACGACATCAGGAATCTTCGTCGTTTCCTCGCTGATTTTTTTCAGTCTCGCATGAGTATCTTTCTGAACTTTCAGCTCACTCATGGCGGTCATGAGTTTTGATTTCAATTCATCATTCTGGGTCTGGATATCAGAGAGCTTTTTCTCAAGCTCGCCTTCGCGTTTGGATGGGCCGGATACTTTGAAGAGTGCGGCACTTTTTTTGCCTGCACCTTCAACATTCGACGTTCCATCTTTTACAACGCCCTTGTCACCAAACTCGAACATGCCTGGACCACGGTCCTGGGTGCCGTCGAGCTTTCTGACGGTCATGTTACCTTTCTTCTCTTCCTTGCTTCCGGAGAGGGTAACCTTGAAATTATCTTTTTCTTCTTTTGCGCCGGAGATCTTTGTAACTGTTTTGTCTTCTTCTTCCTTGCTACCTTTAACTTTTGTCACTGCTTCTTTTTCCGGAGCGCTTCCGGAAATCTTGGTGACCTCTTCTTCTTCCACTTCGTGGGCAGGAATGATCCTAAATTCTTCTTCTTCGGAAAGCTCAGCAGGAATGATTTCTACTTCCGATTCGCCGGCAGGTGATACGAGCGATGAAAGATCTTCGATCCCGCCTTCATTGAGAACAAACGGAGGGGCAGCTTCAGGGATTGAAGCCGACTGTGCATTTGCCGCCATGGAGACCGTGAACATAAGACCCTTGTTCACTGCTTTAACACTCTCATCTTTAGTCCAAAGACCAGTCACAACCACCTTGCTCACTTCCGGAAGGTACGTGAAGTCAAAGAAATCAGAAGACTGAAGAGCTACGTAAAGAAGATATTCTTCAGGGGTCTTAGTGATACTGGATGTAAGTGAGTTCGTGACATCTTCAATCTGCATATCCTGCGAGAAGAAATGCATCTGAAGTCCATAAATATCATCAAACGAACCGTAGCTCACTTCAATCGGGAACCCGACCCTTCCCTTATTTTTGAGTGAAGTGAGATACATCAACAGATGATCGAAATACGTTTTGATCGAAAGCGCGCTCGTACCGTTTTCAAATGCGTTGTAAACAAGGTGATCAAGATACTCGCCGGTATTGAACGGATTCGTGATGTTGAAAGCACCGAGCTCGCGGAACTTCGGATAATTATCCGAAAGATTCACTCCTCCGTATTCCTGGAAAAACTTATCAAGGAGGAATTGCCCGAAAGGTCCCTTCAACCAGGTTTCATCGATGACGAACTTACCGTTGTTCATCATGAAGTTTTTCAGATCCTGCGGTTGAGAAAGGGAAATGACCTTGATGTCCTTCTCGAGAGTGCCATAAGTGTCACCGACAATATCAAAGTTATCAAGATCGCGGACAAGAATATGGGTCCAGTCGAGAACAGCTTTTTCGGTCAAAGGATTAACGACACGAATTTCTTTCGCGGCAAAGTAAGCCGTGAACTCAGGAGAGAGATCACCGGCTAGATTCAGAATGATGGGAGTGTTGGTCTCCGTCATCCGCTCTGGGTCTCCTTCAGATTTTCAAAGTGTCTCAATATATCCTTCAGCCGGGAATGAACCTTGCTGACCGGAAGCTCTTTTAATTTGTTGTTCTGAAAATGCAGGAGATGCTCGATCACGCGCGTTTCAAATGGAAACGAGTCGGCAATCTCGACAAGAGAATCAGCGAAGATAATCACTGCTTCCCAACCTGAAATGAAATTACGAGGAATGCCTTTGGGAAAGCCCTTACCGCTTGAGAGTTCGTGCTGGTAGAGTGCGGCCTCAGCGAGTTCCGGGAAGGCAAGAATGTTGCTCTTCCGGATATAATCGTAACTTTTTTTCGGATGACCAAGATAGACGTCAACTTCGAGCTTAGTCGCCTGTTCACTTTGGAGCCATGCAAGTCCGGTTCCCGGCCATTTGTTTTCCTGGTTACACGCTTGCGCCACAAAGTAGCTATAGCTTGTTTCACAAAGTCCATAATCCAGAAGAAACGAAATATTGTAAAAATCGCGAAGCATGGTGAAGTGATAGAAATCGTTACTGAGAGCACCGATGACGGCGAACGCGGCAGAATAAAAACTTTTACGGAAGAGTTGAGTGTCGAGTGAATGCATTTTTTTCAACGACTCGTAAGGGACAAGGTTGAAAGTTTCGAATGCTGCCTGGGCAAAGCTCAGGAAGTGTTCTTCATTCGAGAAAACATCGTGAAACTCTTTCAGAATTTTCAGGCTCTGAAGTTTCAGATCACGTTCAAACTGGAGATAACGAAGTTCTTTGAAGAGTCTGGTGAAGTTGGCGACGAGCTCAGGTTTTACCACTGGTTCAAAATCAAATGATGTATTCAGCTGCGCATGTTTTTTGATGAAGTCTTCATCGAGCATCATTGCAGGCTTCAGCAGATAAAATTTTCTGCCTTCACTTGTTGAAAGATAAACGTGACCATCAGCGATTTTTCTTTTCGCGAGATCTTTCACGTGGAGCTTGATCATTACTTTCGTCCTGCCTGAAAAACCAATACTTCTCAACACCTATCGGCGATATTGAAGGGCTCATTGAGAACAGAATCGAATGATTTTACAGAGGGAAAAACGCCATCAGCTCGGGCCTCTAAGCCACTGAGACTTTAGTAATGCCCGAGTATGATAGTCGGAGGAATCAGAGGGAAGGTTTGACCTCACCCTTCGGAATCGCTGACAAGAGCATGCGGGTGTACTCTTCTTTCGGGTTTTTGTAGATACGGCTCGCCTTATCCATTTCGATGATTCTTCCGGCGTTCATAACCCCTACTTCATCAGCAATGAAGTTCACGACACTAAGATCGTGCGAGATAAACACGTACGTCAGTCCGAACTCATCCTGGAGATCAAGAAGAAGATTCAGCACCTGGGCCTGAATGGAAACATCGAGAGCGGAAACGGATTCATCACAAACAACGAATTCAGGTTTCAGCATCAAGGCTCGCGCGATCGAAATACGCTGGCGCTGGCCACCGGAGAATTCATGTGGATAACGATTCAGCTGACTGACTTTGAGGCCCACTTTTTCGGCGAGCTCCTTGGCCATGTTCAATCGCTCCTGCTTGTTTGCCCCAACTTTATGAATGACCAGTGGCTCAGTGAGAATTTCCGCGATGGTCATACGTGGGTTCAATGACGAGTAAGGATCCTGGAAAATGATCTGCATCTTGCGACGAAGAAGTCGAAGCTCTTCGCCGTAAACATTCGTGATGTCCTTACCGTTATAAATAATCTGGCCGCTCGCCGGCTCAATGAGGCGAAGAATAGTGCGACCGAGAGTCGTTTTACCGCAACCGGATTCGCCGACAAGCCCGAGTGTCTTTCCTTTTTTCAGAGTGAAGCTCACATCGTTCACTGCCTTGAAATGATCTACGGTGCGATTGAAAAATCCGCCCTTGATCGGGAATTGCGTGACGATATTTCTTACTTCAAGCAAGGTATCCGTAGGTTTTTCCTGAACTGTCTCCTTATCGAAGACCTGCACTTTGGCAGAATCAATTTTTACTTCTTCGCCCTGCTCATTCATGAAGTCACTGACAGTAAGAAGTCGTTTTGGATTGGCGCCAAGTTTCGGACGACAAGCAAGAAGTCCCTTCGTGTAAGGGTGCTGAGCTCCCGTGAAAATCGTCTGCGCTTTGTTTTTTTCAACGACATTTGATCGATACATCACCACGACATCATCCGCGATGTCTCCGATCACTCCGAGATCGTGAGTGATGAACATCATCGCCATCTGATATTCCTGCTGGAGCTTAAAGAGTAGATCCAGGACTTGCTTCTGAATCGTCACATCAAGTGCGGTTGTCGGTTCATCGGCGATAAGAAGTTTGGGTTCGCATGAGATCGCCATCGCAATCATCACCCGCTGCTTTTGTCCGCCGGACATTTCGTGAGGATAAGCATGAGCGCGGGCCTTGGGATTAGGAATACCAACCTGATTCATGAGATCGATTGCTTTCTCCCACGCTTCCTTGTTCGACATATTTTTATGAACGCGAAGGGTTTCCGCGATCTGATCACCGACTTTGAAAACAGGATTCAATGACGTCATTGGTTCCTGGAAGATCATGGATATCTGATTTCCACGGATCGCCCGCATTTGATGATCGGTAAACTTGAGAAGATCTTGTCCGTTGAAGAGGATTTCTCCCTGAGGAATTCTCGCTGCCGGTTTTTGCAGAAGGCCCATGACTGCCAGAGACGTCACTGACTTACCTGAACCGGACTCCCCTACGATACCGATGGTTTTTCCCGCGGGAACATCAAAGGAAACATTATTCACTGCCCGGGTCACACCTTCGGAAGTGTGAAAATCAACAGTGAGGTTTCGGACTGAAAGTAAAGGAGCAGTCATTTATTTTCCTTTGAGTTTCGGGTCAAGTGAATCTCTGAGAGCGTCCGCAAGAAGGTTGAAAGCAAGAACAACCAGGAACATCGCAAATGTTGCGCCAGCAAGCTGCCACCATACTCCGCGCGAGATCTCAAGTTTTGCATCATCAATCATGGTTCCCCAACTCGGCTCGCCCTGAACCCCAATGCCAAGATAAGAAAGAATCACTTCGGACTTAATCGCGATCTGGAACTGGAGAGACGTATTAATGATCACAATGTGAGTAACGTTCGGAAGAATATGGCGGAAGAGTTTCCGGAAATGTCCGCCGCCGATGGCCCCCGCTGCCTGAACATACTCACGCTCTTTGTGCTTCATCACCTCTCCACGAATCAGTCGTGATAGAGTCACCCAGCTAGTGGCGCCGAGAGCGATGTAGACCGCAAAGATCCCTTTTCCGAGGATCATCGTGATGGAAATGAGAAGCATGATATTCGGAATCGAAGAGAAGGTTGTGTACAACCAGGTTACGCAATCATCGATCCATCCACCGAAGTAACCCGCGATAGCACCCAGAAAAACACCAATGGGAATTGAAATGAGTGCAGTGGCCACGCCGACGGACATGGCGATCTGTGTACCGCGAAGAACTTTCTTAAAAACATCTCGTCCGAAAATATCCGTGCCAAACCAGTGTTCAGCACTCGGGGGAAGATTCGAAGCGCCGACTTCCTTGGCCCAGTCGGCAGCAATGAGGCCCATCGCAGACAAAAGCGCCACTCCCGCATAAATGAGGACAATGATCAAAGACACCATCGCCGTTTTGTCAGCGAGGAGCCTTCTGAAAGAATCTTTCCAGAGTGAGTTTTCTTTCATTGGAGTTTCACCCTTGGATCAGCAAACGTGTACAAAATATCCGAGATGAGACTGAAAAGAATGTAAACAACACTCGAAAGAATCGCCATCGCCTTGATCACCGGGAAGTCCGAAGAGTTCAGCGCATTCAATGTAATACCACCGAGGCCCGGAATGCCGAAGAAACTCTCAAGGAGAAGCGCGCCGAGAATGAGAAACGGAATCTGGATCACGGTATATGTGATGATGGGAATCATCGCGTTCCGGAGAACGTGTTTCAGAAGAATCGTGATCTCCGAAAGTCCTTTCGCGCGGGCGGTACGAACATAGTCCTGATAAATCTCATCGAGGATCACCGTACGGAAGAAACGGACGTCAGGCCCGAGACTCAGGAGAATCCAGATGATGATTGGAAGTGCGACGTACGGAACGAAATCCGGAAAACCGTATTCAAAACCCGAAATCTCAAACCATCCCAGCTCAAAAGCAAACAACCACTGGAAGCCAAGGATGTAGGTTAATGCTGAAACACTCATGCCCGCGATACATAGGAAGCGAATGAAAAGATCGATTCCCTTTCCCCGGTAATAAGCAACGATGAGGGAGATGATGAGCGAGAGAATTGTTGAAATGATAAACGCAGGAATGGTGAGGCAAAGCGAAGGATAAGCGCCCTGCCGGATCATATACATGATTTCCTGCTTCGTTGCCCACGAATGGCCAAAGTCAAAAGTGAATGCCGATTTCACGACATCAAGGTACTGCATGAACAGAGGCTTATTGAGACCAAGCTGTTCGCGAAGTTCTGCCATGGCACGAGCGTTGGCGTTTTTCCCGAGTAGAACCGCAGTGGGATCGCCGCCAATCAGGTTGAACAACACAAAAATAACAAGACTCACTCCAAGGAGCACAGGGATCATGTAGAGGAGCCGGCGGATTACGTACTGGAGCATGCTTAGAACTTCTTACTCAATTCTTTTTTCACTTCAAGATCCACGCCGAGATATTGAAACTGGCTGTGGTTAAATTCCATTTGCTTGAAATTTTTCAGCCACGCTTGAGACACATAAACTTCCGGACGATGGAACCCGAAAATCCACGGCGAATCGAGCGCCACCATTTCGTTCAGCTTTTCGTACATCGCTGTACGTTCAGGTGAGTCCTGAAGCTGAGTCGCCGTCTTGAAGAGAGCATCGAAATCCGGATTACAGTAATTGGCGCCATTGGATCCCGGTGAGGAGTTCGGGCAATAAAGAAGCCCGAGGAAATTTTCCGCATCGGGATAGTCCGCTCCCCAAGCCATGGTGTAGCCCTGGTTCTGACGAGTGGAAACTTTTTTGATGAGTTCAGGCCAGGTGTTTGTTC
Source organism: Bacteriovoracaceae bacterium (assembly GCA_045805035.1). Classification (GTDB taxonomy): domain Bacteria; phylum Bdellovibrionota; class Bacteriovoracia; order Bacteriovoracales; family Bacteriovoracaceae; genus Peredibacter. Next base: position 11,536 of record JBJMLZ010000153.1, on the reverse strand, counting down.
CCACCTTGATCTTGATTCCGATCTCCGCCATGTTCTTAGCGATGAATTCGATTTGCTGACGAGGAATCGTATCGGCTCTCGTCTCGATGGTGAACTCCAAACCCTTTCCGCCTGGATGGCCAGCTTCTGCCAGAAGTTTCTTGGCAGCAGCAATATCGAACTTCGTATACGGATTGCGGAATTCTTTGCGATAGCCAGCGAGTCCCGGTGGAATCACACTCTGCGCTTCCGCAGCAAGACCCTTGTAGAAAAGCCGGTTGTAACCGGCGCGATCAAACGCCAGTGACATCGCCTGACGGAGTTTTTTGTTTTTAAGAAGAGGATTATCATAGTTCCACGAAACGAAAGTCACATCCAGCATCGGATCGATGTGGAGTCGAACACCATTCGATTTGAGATTTCCGTGAAGCTGGTTGTTGTCATCAAGAGCGCGCTCATACATCGATTTCATTTCCATGAGATCCACGCGGCCCTTCTGAAAATTCAACCACTGTGTCTGATCAACCGGCATGATATCGACGATGACCTTGTCGACGAGAGGAAGTTTTTTTCCGGCGTCAGCAAGAAGCCCGAGCTTGTCGTCCCCTTCAGCACCTTCGGCAGGATAAAACTTGTCCCGAAACTTTGCGTTCCGGTGATAAACAATGCGGTTACTCTGCTCAAACTTATCAAGCGTGAACGGCCCTGTTCCTACCGGATGATTCAGGAACTCTTTCCCGAAGAATTCCACAACTTCTTTGGCGACGATGAAAGTGTATGGCATCGCAAGCGAATACAAGAACTGGGGAAACGGACGCTTGAGCTTGATCTGAAAAGTGTGATCATCAATTTTCACTAAGCCTTCAATCGCTTCGTCGTAGTTGGCAGCAGCTTCTTTTTCATATTTCGCGCGCCACTCATTCAGCCCCGCGATCTTGTCATCAATGATCCACCAGCCTTTGGCGGAAAGTTTTGGGTCCGCGAGGCGGCGGAGCGAATAAAAAATATCATCGGTCTTCAGCACTCTTGGCTGTCCCTTGAAAACCGGACTCTCATGAAAGAGCACGCCCTGCTTGATCTTGAACGTGTAGGTCAAACCATCCGCACTGATGGTCGGCATACTTTCTGCGAGATTCGGAACAAGCTCGTAAGGACGCTTCAGCGGATGAAATTCAAAAAGACCTTCATAAACTTTTCCATTTTCATGTGCTGAGTAACGATCGGAAACCTGAATAGGATCAAAGCCTGCAATTTTTTCGGGACTCATCAGATGGAGTTCGCGTTCATCAAAAGTTTTGTCTTTGCTACAAGACGCAAAGGCAAGGATGAGGCCCGCGAGAACGAGATTCGAAAGTTTCATTTTCACTCCACAGAAAGAAATAGAAATATTGTAGGCCATCCTGCCGTAAAGCTCACTATAAAAACAGGTCGTTGCCTCTGACAATAGGTGCAATTTGCCACCGAAATAGATCAACTATTCCTGCCAGAAGAGTTCGAGTGTCAGAAGGTCCTGTTTGCTTTCATTGGGAGTGACCTTGAACTGAGTGTGAAGGAAGAAAGGGCCAGTTAGATTCGACGCAGTAGTGATGAGTTGGTGATGAGGAAGTTTCGTTGTAATCTGCAGCGTTTTTTCACCCTTGGCGATAAGAAACTCTTCATCATCGAGAGTGCACGAAGTTTTTTTGCAGGTGACCGGAAGTTTCAAGCGCGACGCCAGAAGAAAACGCACTGTTTTCCGGAGCGCGACGATGAAATCGCTTCCCCGAAGCTGTGAGTTTTTGAGATTTTGTTGAATGCCGGCATCGATTCTCCGGGCAAAAGATTCCATCTCGAGATTTTCTGCATTCTTCTCATTGAGCTTCGGAAAAATTAAAGCTTCTTCACCGTGCAAGGGAATCGTGACCGCCATAATCCAATCATTGTTTTCCTTCAGCACGGATTCGAGACCGAAAAGATACTGCTGTTCGCGAATGTGCAAACGCCCTTTTCCTTCGCCAATCACCCGGACGGCCTCAAGATTTTTCAAAATGTCAGTTTCACGGATCTTTTCAGAACCCTTGAACAGAGAACACGAAGTGAGAAGTAGAAGAAGAAAAAATAAGCGGCCGGGCATGAGCCATCATCGGCCGCTTTGAGAATTTAGTCAATGTCTTTGGAAGCCGGAATACGATCACTGTTCAGCGACTCGATGTGCGTAAGAATCTCTTCGCGATCGAGCTTGTACTTAGCGTGCTTCAAAGCGTTTTCGAGGTATCCGCGCGCCTTGGCGAAATCTTTCATATCTTCATGGATATGCGCCAGGTGCTTCAGGATCTCGATATCATCCGGAACTTTTTTCAGAGCGAAGTTCAATTCACTCAAAGCTTTCTTCACATCGCCTTTCTTGTAGTAATACCAGCCGAGAGAGTCGCGGATATAACCATCTTCGGGACTGATCGCGAGAGCTTTCTTGATATAGTCGTAAGCAACGTCCATCTTTTCTCCACGCACGAGAAGCGAATATCCGAGGAAGTTCCAGGCATGAGCATTTTTCGGATCTTTATCAAGAATGGTCATGATGATTGCTGAGGACTCATCAAACTTTTTTTCTTTTTCATAGAGGTTCGCAAGATAGTACTTGTGCTGGACTCCGAAATCTTTTTCATCCTGCACGACCATCATGCTTTCCATTGCCGCTTTGTACTCTCCGATCCCCTCAAAGTAACCGGACTTGATCACTGATAGTTCAACCGAAAGTGTCTTCAACTCTTCCATCTTCACTTTTACGTGTTTGAGGAACGCTGTCTTCCAGGAACTTCCCATCTTCGCGAAATGCTCTTCCTGCGCAAGAGTAGAAAGCATGTTGGCCATCTGAAGAGTGCTGTCACTATAGAGGCCCGAAGTGGTAGGGATCTGGTTGAAGTATTCGATGGAGGCCTGATAGTCTCTCATCTCCTGATAGATCGCGCCCATGTAGTAGAGAATCTTGTCTGATTCCGGAGCGGCAGTGAGAAGATCTTTGAAGATGGAAAGCGCCTCCGGATATTTCCGCGCATCTGTGTAGAGAATGCCGAGCTTCACTTTCAGGTTCAGGTTATCCGGCTCAAGATCAGCAAGTCTCTCTGCGTACGGAATCACCTGGTCGAATTTCTCGAGCTGAAAGAGAACGTGAACAATGCGATTCAGAATCACGCTATCACTCGGATCATTATCAAGATGCTTTCTATAGAGTGACGCAGCTTCAGTCCAGAGCTCGCTTTCTTCATAGTAAACTCCGAGAGCATTCACTGCCTGGGTATTTCCCGGCTGGCGTTCAATCGCTTTCCTGAATGAAGCGACCGCCGCTTTCACGTTACCGGCATCAAGATGAACCTTTCCGGCGTAGAAATCATACATTCCATTTTTCGGATCCGCTTTCGCACATGCCGCCAGCTGAGCAAATGCTTTTGAGTTTTCCTTGGCAATGGCGTAGGCCTTGCTCAGAAACACACACGCATCTTCATTCTTCGGATTTGCTTTCAGGAGCGCCTGGTACGTGGCCCGCGCTTCTTTTTCCTTATCAAGTCCGGAGTAGACACCCGCGAGAATAAGTCCCGCTTTCTCATCATGATTTTTATCATAGAGCGCTTTGAGAACGGTTTCCGCTCCTTCAAGATCGCCAACACGAATTAAGCTCACGGCATATTTTTTTTGCACGAATTGATCTTCAGGCACCAGCATGTTGAGGTGTTTGAAAAGCACGGACGCAGTCACAAAGTCGCCTTCCATCAGAGACATATTCGCTTTGAGAAAAAGATCCGTGGAAAGATATGTCGTTGAGGTCGAAGATTTTTTTGCTTCCAACACCATTCGCTCGAGTCTTGCAGAGGCAATCGCGAGCGCTTCGCGATTCATGTCCTCTTCCTGCTCTTTCGTGAGTTTAATTCCCGTGGAATTTTCCGGAAGATGTGAGCACGCTGTGATGAGCGAGATGAGAAGAAGAGCAGAGAGTGAAGAGCGAAAAACCGTCATAAACATCCTGTAGTCGAAGGCCCCTTCGATGGAGCTTCCTTTCAAGACTTATCGGTTTAGAAAGGGGTCATTTTAAGAATTTTGATTACTAAAAGGTCGTGAATTTTACGCGCAGCTTTTAAACGTAACTCATTGGAAACTCGTCCCCTAACCTTAAGGAATATGGAAGTTTTTACCCCCCACCCCCTAAATTTTTCCGTCTTCAGGATTATTTATGACCTTGTGGGTTGACTTAGAATTGGCCAGTTAGTAGAACCGCCCTGACTGAATTAGTGTGGCGTCAGCGCGCAAAAACAAATCGGGTTGAGCAGCTGTCGTTAACACGAATAATTAAACGAAAACTATTACGAACCTGCCCGGAGAAAATGAATTTGAAGGGCTAACCACAATTAGGGGAACAACATGAAAGACGTACGTACCATCAAGCGTTACCAGAACCGCAAGCTCTACGACACTTTCCAAAGCTGCTACGTAACACTCGAAGAAATCGCGCAAATTATCCGCGAAGGTCACGAGATCCAGGTTATCGACAACAAGTCTAAGAACGACATCACTTATATGACTCAGATCCAGCTTCTTTTCGATCAAGAGCGTAAGTCACTTAAGCCAGGAAACACTGAGCTTCTTAAGCGCGTGATCCGTTCTGAAGAAGGCACACTCACTGGTTACATCAACGCTCTCGAAGGCAAGCTCAACATGACTTTCGACATGCCAGCTGCTGCTTCTGCTGTTGATATGCCTGCATTCGTTGCTGGTATGAATTCTTCTATGGAAAATTCTACGACTCTGAACTAATCTAGGTTCATGAGCCAAAACAATTTTTGTACTACTCTGGTGGCCACTTTTGTGGCCATCAGTATTTTTAGCCCTTCTTTTTCTCAAGCCCAGACAAACAGTCCGCGCAAAATCCAAACTCCTGATACCTCAGCAGAGCTGAAAGATTCGTCGCCTAAAGGTGAGACGAAAACTGAAGAGAAAGCGAAAACTGCTGAGAAGGTTGAAGAGGACAAAGAAGCGCCGGAACACGAATACAGCAACTCTCCTGCTCCAAGAAAACTTCATCAGCATGGACTCGGGCTCGGTGTCGGCCAGACTTTCCTCTATGGAGACTACGGAAAACACGGACAGGATAAAATCACTGCCGACCTTCTCTACTCTTATACAGCTTCTAATTCATTCGATCTTCTTGTTGACGCTCACATGTCCACTCACAAGGACAACTCTGAGGAAATGAAACTCATGGGACTTGCGGGTTCATTCAAGGGAAGACTCGTCGAGTATGACAATTTCTCGCCCTACTTTCTCGCGGGTCTTGGTTTCTATGCTCCGCAGGCCGATCGTGATGGTTCCGGACAAACTCCTCGTAAGCTGACTTTCGGCGCCAACTTCGGTGGTGGTCTTGATCTTCGCCTGAATGAACACTACGTCATTGGTGTCATGGCCCAACTCCACTGGCCATTCCGCGTACAGGAAGACAAAGGTTCCGACCTCAAAGGTTATTACGGAAAGCTTCTTCTCACCGGAATGTACCTGTTCTAAACTCACTTGATGAGTTCAGGGCCTAAACGACTTTATATTTTTACGGGAAAAGGCGGCGTGGGAAAAACCACGCTCTCAAAAGCATTTGTCCGGCATCTTGATTCTCAGGGTTACGAAGCGCTTTATGTCACGTTCAAAAATTCGGCCTTGAGTGACGCTCAAACGAATGGCACAGACATGAGTCGTGAAGGCATTCGCGAAATTGCACTTGATCTCGAAGAGTGCGCACGCACTTATATTGAAAAGCGTTTGAACTCGCGATTGATTGCGAGCTGGATCGTGAAAACCGCATTCTTCCGCGCACTGGTGAACATGGTTCCGGGATTTAGTTATCTCATTTACCTGGGTGCTATTCTTGAGATGGGAAAAAATAATCCGAAATTGATAGTGGTGCTCGATGCTCCTGCTTCAGGACATGCGCTCACCATGGTTGAGGCGACTGGAAACTTTCAGCAAATTTTTGAAAGCGGAGTGGTGTTTGACGATACTGTGAAAATGCTCGCGCGACTCAATGATCCTCTTTACACAAAAATTCACATCGTGAGCCTTCCCAGTCTTATGTCGTGGCAGGAAGCACTTGAGCTTCGTCAGGGACTTCGCGAGAGGACTCCCGTGAGTGTCGACATTACGATTAATAATTATCTCTACCCACGTCTCGAAAAAGATCTCGGCGGACTGCCTCCAGTCCTCCGTGACAAGGCGATGAACGAGAAAAAACTTATTGATGAAAATATCACGGATGTGCAATGCATCCTCCCTCACTCACTCAGGAATTCCTCTCCTGAGATCGAGGCAGATTTACTTGGGTCTCTCGGCAAACTCATATAGAATAAGGGAACACTTTTCGAAGGATCGAAAGCCGTGGGCCCAACGCCTAAACCATTCGAAATTTTTTGTGGCACAGGTGGCGTTGGCAAAACAACGTTAGCAACTTCGCGTGCCATTTTTCTCGCTGCCACTGGTAAGCGAGTTCTTCTCATCACCATCGATCCCGCAAAACGCTTAAAGGACCTTCTTGGTCTTCGCGATGAGGCGATTGGAACAGTTTCAGAGGTCTCCCTTGAAGGCGTTTCACTCGATGCGCTTTTGATGTCGCCGGAAAAAACCATCGGCCGCATGGCCGCCTCTGCCAACACGCCTGATCTTGCTTCCAACCGCATTGTGCAGATTCTTTCCAAACCCTATGGGGGGATGAATGAAATCCTCTCTCTGGTTGAAGTGCAGATGCAGTTTGAAAGTAAAAAGTATGACGTGATCGTTCTGGATACTCCTCCGGGAGCGCACTTCCTGGATTTTCTCGAAGGCATCGGCAAGATTAGATCGTTCTTTGATAAAAGTTTTGTCGAGATCTTCGCGCATATGGGACAGAAAGGTGGTAAGGCAGGGAAACGTCTGTTTGGTATCGGATTCATCAATAAGTTTGTCTCAGCAGGCGTAAGAAAACTTCTGGGATATTTGCAGAACGTGACCGGTGCGCAGTTCATCGATGACTTCATCGAGGCCGTGCATATTATTTATCAGTCCAAAGATTCTTTCCTGAAAGGTCTGGGTCTTCAGGAAAAACTCAGCGAACGGTCGCAGTGTAACTGGTTTCTCGTGACGAGTGTTGAACAGGGGAAGGCCCAGGAAGCGATTGAACTGAAAGGGCACGCATCTCATTACATTCATCAGGATCACTATCTTCTTCTCAATAAGTGTCTCGAAGACGTGGTGAAAACCTGGTCTCCGGATAATATTGAACTTCAGACGGTGAAAAAATCTCTCGAGGATAAAGAAACGGGTCTCAAGAAACGTCTGCATGCAAGTTTTGCCAATGTCCTCGAGTTTCCCGAAGTCGTGAGTCTCTCCCCCGCTGAACATCTGCACTTCCTCACGGAAAAATGGAAGAACTATGTCTTATAAGATCCACACCAAAGAGGACCTGGAAAATTTCATCTGTCACAACTGGGACACTGTGAACCGCTGGATTGATGATGCTCAGGGCTCTCTTCCTCAGCCGCTCACTTCAAGTGTAGACGTGCGCGAAAGCCGCACGAAGTTTGCGCCGGTTGATCACAATATGTATCCAGCGGGCTTTAACAATATTTGCTCAAAGGATCTTCTTCATTGTGCGGATCGTTTTGAAGAGGCCTTCGCTAAATTCGCTCCCGGTGCAAAACGCGTGGGACTTCTGCCGGAATCACACACGAAGAACAAATTTTATCTCGATCACCTTCACCACTTGAAATCGACGATCGAAAGTGCCGACGTCGATGTCACTTTGTTCTCGCCGGATCCGGCGTTGTTTGAAAGCGGTGGCCACGTGGTCGAGCTTGATTCTCATTCCGGATTTCCTCTGCGGATTCACCGGGCAAGGGTAGAAAACGGAAAATTCATTCCCACCGGGGACGTCAGGTTTGATTTTGATTTGATCGTGCTCAATAACGACCAGTCAGTGCCTTTGCCGGTCGAATGGAAAACCATTTCAACTCCTGTGCATCCGAGCCCGTTTGCCGGATGGTATGTGCGCCAGAAGATCCGTCACTTTGAGCACTATCGTGACGTCGCTAATAAGTTTGCCGCTCATTTCAATATCAATCCGGATCTCATTCAGGCGCATTTCACCAGTGTGCCCCACGTGGATTACAACGCCAAAGATGGACTTGATGAGCTGGCGGACAAAGTCGATGAACTCCTGAGAACACTTCCGGATGGCTCTTCGGTTTTTGTGAAGGCCTCTCAAGGAACTTACGGGATGGGCATCTCCGTGGTCTCCAGTGGAGATGAAATCCGGAACATGAACCGCAAAGTCCGGAACAAAATGGATGTCGGCAAAAACAATCTTAAGTTCACCTCGGTTCTGATTCAGGAAGGTGTGGAAACAATCCTGAAGTTCGACGAGGCCCCCGCCGAAGTGACGATTTATCTCGTGAATGGAAGAAGTTCAGGTGGATTTATGCGCACCAATCCTTTGAAAGGAACGCAGGCGAATCTGAATGGCCAGGGACAAGTCTATAGAAAATTCTGTATCTCAGATATTAAGCAAGACTGTGATCACCAGATCAAGGAAGGCGTATACAGCGTGATAGCAAGACTCTCAGTCCTTGCTGCCGCATTTGAAATGAAAGAACTGATGGAGAAAGCATGAAAGAGATGAAGTTTGAAACCAAAGTTATTCACGTAGGTGGTGAGCCCGACCCAACAACGGGTGCAATCATGCCGCCCATTTACCAGACGTCAACGTATGTGCAATCTTCTCCGGGTGAGCATAAGGGCTATGAGTATACGCGCTCACATAACCCGACCCGCACGCGCCTGGAAGAGTGTCTTGCTTCAGTCGAAGGTGCGAACCACTGTCTCGTGACGGCCTCGGGACTTTCGGCGTCGACCCTCATCATGCACATGCTACCGAAAGGATCGAAGATTTTCTGCGGTGATGATGTTTATGGCGGGACTTATCGCTTGTTCTCAAAAGTTTTCCCGGACATTCATCAGTATAAGTTTGTGGACACCACGAACCTGAAAAAACTCGAAGACCAGATGACCGCGGAAAAACCCGCATTGATCTGGATTGAAACTCCCACTAACCCGCTCCTGAAAATTTCTGATATCGCGGCGATTGCAGCGATGGCCAAAAAAGTCGGTGCGCTTACGGTGGTGGATAACACTTTCATGAGTCCGTTCTTCCAGAATCCACTTTCCCACGGCGCGGATATCGTTCTTCACTCGATGACCAAGTTCATTAACGGTCACTCCGACGTGGTCGGTGGGGCGATGATGATGAACTCAAAAGACCTGAGAGATAAATTGTTCTTCTTACAAAACGCGATCGGCCCTGCGCAATCGCCGTTTGATTCGTGGCTCGTGCTTCGCGGGATCAAGACGCTCGCGGTGAGAATGAAGGCGCACGAACAAAATGCAATGAAGGTCGCGGAATATCTCGAAAAACACCCGAAAGTTGAGCGCGTGGTTTATCCCGGCCTCAAGTCACATCCGCAATATGAGCTCGGCAAAAAACAAATGAAGGGTGCGGGCGGGATGATCACCTTCTTCATTAAGGGCGGCATTGCTGAATCACGCCGTTTCCTTGAAAACGTGAAGCTCTTTGCTCTCGCTGAATCACTGGGTGGAGTGGAATCTCTTGTGGATCATCCGGCGATCATGACTCACGCATCGATTCCGAAGAACGTGCGCGAGGAACTCGGGATCTTTGATAATCTTGTGAGATTGTCCGTGGGAATCGAAGACATCGATGATCTTATGAAAGACCTCGATCATGCGTTCTCTAAAGTCTAGTTCTGAACGGGTGCTGGTTCCGGTGTCATCACCGGGGCCGGCTCCTGTCTCGTCACTGTCTTCCCTTCAAAAATCTCCGGCACTTCTGTATAACGGCTGAAAATAATCCCATCGAGAAGATATCTTCGGAGAAGAAGATAAGCGCAATAAGTTTTCCCGTGATCAGAACTGAGGTTATCACGATCACCTTCGGCGAAGATCAGACCTTCATCCTGGATCACGTCGATGAGATCAAAGTATTGCGAACAGAAATCACCTGTGTCACGGGACTTGTCGTTGTTGATGCATTCATTGGTTTTTTTGGCGACATCAATCCCGGTCGCAGAAGTGACCTTGATGTGAACCGGCTCACGACAAACATCAATTCTCCATTCACGCGGGAAATACTTCCGGTACGTGATGGTTATGTTGCATTCTTTCTTATTGATCACAAACTCATGCTTCAGAAGACCGAAGAGTGGGCCCTTCTGGATCATGCGCATCTTGTAGAGTGAATCGAGGCACGCTTTCGGAGTGAACCGCTCCTGAGTTATCTGCGCGTAAGCGGAGACTGAGATCAGAATCAGGAGAAAACTAAACTTGATGAATGCCATGTCTCTTTACCTCCATCATTGCCACGGTAGCGTCCCGCTTAAGGAATTGTGTTTCCTGATCCATTTTGAGCTGGAAGAACAACTCGTTCATGACTTCGACTGATTTTAACGACTGCTTTTTCAGGAACGTTGGGATGTCTTCTTTGTGCGTTTCTTTCCAGTTGAAGAGGAACCCTGATGAGAAAACAATAATGGTCTCACCTTTCTCAAGCTGATAGCCGCCCTTTAACTGAACCGGGCCTTTCTTCTGACTGAAGAATTCGGCCTTGCCTTCACCGTAAAGTTTCAGGCTGAGTTTTGAGAGATCGAGTTCAATCACCAGAAGCTCAACCTCAGATTTCTTTTTCTTAGCGCCATTGATGACCGCGATTTCACCTTCCGCATCTTTCAGGAACTCATACGGCTCAAAATCTTTCTGCTTATGTTTATTCAGAAGTCCCAGGAGCGAACTTGAGATGAGATATGACTGGCTCGAAACGAGAATCTGATAAACCTTTCCGGTACTTTGAAGTAAATCGTAGAACTCTCCACCGCCGCCGTCACCAGCTGCGTAGCGATTGGAAAAGAACACGCCTTTGATCTCATCGTGCCTGCGAGGAATGAGAACTTCATGAATTTTTTTTGCACGGGCCATCTCCACTTCAGCGGAACGAAGGACCTGATCCAGTTCACGACTAAAAGACAGCATGTGTTTCTGAAGGTTTTTCTGCTCTTCAATCAGGGTCCAGAAAAACTGAAGCTGATTAGAAAGCATCGTCCACTGAAGTTGCGCCATCGGGAGGGAATACTCTCCCACGATCTTCGTGAGAAAAGCGGCCTCACCTTCAACAAACTTGTGGGCCTTCTCATTAGAGTGGTCGTGAAAAAAAACAACTCCGAGGAAAGTATTGATGACGGCGCGGAAGTTTTCCTGGTGCTCAGGATTCCGGAGAAGTGATTCCGTATCCACCAAAAGAATATCGGCGCGACGGTTGAGCGGAAGCTGTCCGAATTCGGCAACGCTCATGATCTTATGATTCTGAAAGAAATCAAAGAGCCCGAAGCCCTTTTCATCCATCTCTTTATGTATGAAGTTTCGTTCGTCGACGATGATCATGAAACCCTTCTCAAGTCCCGGATATTTCTTTGTTTTCGATGCTTTAGGGTAGAACCGAATCTTT
>JBJMLZ010000152.1:0-6810 GCA_045805035.1 Bacteriovoracaceae bacterium | reverse complement strand
TTCTGATCTGAGACATATATTTAAGAGTCGGGTCTGCAAGAAGATTCACGTATTCAATTTCGGCTTCTTTGTTAACCGCTTCAAGACGAATCACTTTGCGGTGATCAATAGTCTGGATATCAATCAGAGAAAGTTTCCCTGAAACAACACCTTCAAGAGTAGTCATCTCGGAATCACGGCCCGCTTTCAGAAGCTCGATATCAAGGGCAAGACCATCAAATGAGGCCATCGTCTCATCAACTTCAACTGAAAGAGAAAACTGATTCTTATAAGTCATTGTGTGATCCATTTCACAGTTAACGACCGCAGCTCCGGCAGAAAGAGAAAAGAGGCCGAGAAGAAAGAAAGCCTTCATATTGAAACTCCTGGGTTGAGGTATCGGCGAAGTCTTACCCCAGAGCTTACGGAAGGTCTCTCCCCTTCCGGTAAAATGTTCATGAATTTAGATGAATTTAATCTGAAGGATGCGTGTTCGAGGACTTAATCGCGACAAGGCATATTCATATAGAATGAATCCCTGGTGATCGGGCCCGGTTGACGGAGAATTTCCTTCGCCTTGGAAAGTTTGGGAAGCGCACGGATGCCTGGCCCGCATTCCGGTGAAACCGAAGTCACTTCGCCTCTCTTCACCGTCATCCCGCCTGCTTCACAGGTCTCCGACTGACACAGATACATCGTGTAGCGGTTCCCATTCACTTCGCCCTGAAATTTGAGAGTGTCTTTACTTTGTCCCACCTGGCGAAGCCCTCCGCGATTGTAGGCGGCGATCACGTCATCTGGTGTTGTCCCTGAAGGAAAGAATGAGGTGATCCGGTCAGCGCGGAACGGGCGCGACGTATTTTGGGCCGCGGCCCCTCCGAACGAGGCCTGATTATCCAGGAGAGCGGCAATGTTTGTGTCGGACATCGGCTGACTTCCTTTCTTCTGGATAAGTGTCGCCATGAATGATTCCTGCTCGGGAGTCAGGGCCAGATGGGCCTGAACTTTTTCCCGAATGGGAGCAGTGAGGGAGATGGGTTCGTCGTAGTTGGCGCGTCCCCATGATCTCAGATAATTTCTCTGTGGATCGAAGAGATCTTTTCCGTACTTCTCATTCACGTGATCGATAAACTGACGGAGATTTCTTCTCACTTCCGGTGTTTTTTGCCAGGTATTGAAGCGCTGGAAGTTTTCACTGAGGAAAGCATTCACCGCACGATATCCGCCGGCAGCATAAATATCATCAATCATCTGAAGAGAAAGAGATCCGTCAGCGCGAAGACTTTGATCGAAGGCCTCGCCGAAGTTTCGATCGGCGAGAAAATTCGTTTCCCGTTTCGTGCTGAGAGTCCGCATTTCTCTTTGGATCGCCCCATCCGAAGCGCGGTAATAGAGCTCGGCCGAAAGTTTCGGATCGGCCGTTTTTCCATTGCTCCCTAAGCGATATTCGGTAGCAAGATCTTGCGCTTTCCGCGGAGGAATCTCACTCACTACAATTCCCTGCGACTGGGGTTGAACCTGAGGTTCCGGACGCGGCTGAGCTTGAGTTTGTGGCTCAGGTCTCCTGGTGAATGGACTTTGCGTATTCGGAATCTCTCTCGGAGGGAGACCTAGAGTCTGCCTTCCATTTTCCAGAATCTTTTTCAGCGCATCTCTTTCAATTTCCAGTGCGGCCTTGTTCTGTGGGTTCTTCGCAATTTTCTCGCTCACTGCCTTGAACTGCTCCTGGAGCGCACTGAAGACTCTTTGCGGATTCATGCCCTCAGAAATTCCTAGCTTCAGCATTTCATTGGCCTCGCGGACATTTCCGGCGCGGGCAGAAAGTCTCCACGCTTCGGCAGTAATCTCCGGACTTCTTGTCCGGAGTGCTTCTGCTCGGTATCCTTCAGCAGCGGACTCCGTGACGGATTTCACGCGTTCAAGGTCAGCGCCTTCGCGATAGTTTCCAATGAGGCCTCTGGCGGTCACTGCATCTGAGCGGGCCCCGTTGAATGCATCAGCCGCACTGAGATATTCTTCGCTCCTGCCACCGACGATACCGTTTTTCATGAGACCACGGACCTGACCAGGGTCGAATCCTGCTTCCCGAAGAATGCGTGCCTTCTCATTAATTTCTGACTGGGTGTAACTGAAGTATCCGCGACCTTTGCCACCCACATTGTGGGCGCGAATGATCGCGTCTTCCTGTGCCGGTGAAAGTGTACTGCGAGTGATCCGACCTGCTTCACGAATTCTATCGGCATCCGAGAAAGAAGCGGCCCGGCTGAGATTCGGAGTCGGCAGTCGGCCGTCGCGGAGACTCGACATATAAAGCTGGAAGGATTGTTTTTCCTGTTCCAGACGAGCGAGCTTCACCGGATCAGTCGTTCTCTCAAGGCGCTCAAGAGCAGCGGCATAATCACGATTGAGATTCCTGAAGATATTGATGTCGCAAACTTCTTTACACGCAGTCGATGCTCTCTGGATGATCGCCTGAAGATCATCAAAGTCACTGAACGGAGACCAGCGCAGTGGTTGAATCCGAGGGGTTCCCGCCTGGAGTTTAAATTCTGCCGGGGCCTCATTAAGAATCTTGCGAATGCGCGGACTCGGATCATCAAGACACAACATTTGAGTAAGGCCACCCAGGCCCGCGTAAGTAGCGGACGTCGATCCGAAGTAACACTCTTTCCCTTTCGGGATATTCACTCTCGTACAGGCCTGTGGAAGAGAGGTTGAAGGAAGTGCCACACCATTGGCAAATCCAAATACAGTATGGAATTCTTCCGTCGAACGCGGACAACGAGTGAGGAAACTATATGTGTCTTTGGAAAGTGCTCCGCACGCGCAGTACTTTCCGTTCACATCCTCATCGAATTTTACTTTTTTACATTTGCCACCAGAACCCGGAAAAGATCTCGGATAGACAGCGTTCATGGCATTGCAATCAATATCTTCAGTGCGGATTTTATTTTCCGCCGAAAGCTCATCAAGCTCGCGGGCCGCGCGCTCATTACCACCGGCAACAACTTCATCCGCTCCTTTTTCAAACTCTTCAGAGAGTCGTCTTCTTTCCGCAGGATTCATCGCCTCAAAATCTTTTTCTACCTTGGCGTAGCGATCGCGGAATTCCTGCGTGCGATTCGAACCTGAGAAGTACTCTTCACGCTTCCCTTTTCCGGTAAGGATGTCGATGACGATTTCTCTGTCTTCAAGATTTGCACCATCACCGGCCAGACGATGAATAATGTCTTCCGGATTTTCTGTCGCGCGAACTGCTGCCGGTGTGCGGGCAACAGAATTGACAGGAGTATCAACGACAATGCCAGATTGCGGAGCTGGAGATGGAACATCTACGTTTGCCACCGGCGCCACTTCCGCATCGGAAACAGTGATCGCTGAAGAAGAATTCGTTGAAGGTGGTGCAGGAGCAGGTGTTTCAGGTGCAGTGAGAGAAGGAGTCTCCGCCAGAAAATCATCATCGGCAGTGGTTCTTGCCCGCGCAATATCATCGGCAACTGAATCGGATCCGTTTCTTTCCGCAGGCCCTGCGAGATCATCCACTTCAGATCTTGAGAGAGTTGTCGTCGCTCTTCCCTCTTCAGGAACAGCTCTTGTGGCATCACTTAAACCCTGTGGACGAGATTCAGTGGCGACTCTCGCAAGTTCCGCTGCATCTTCCGTGCGACCAGCGACACGCGCAATGGTTCTATCCACCGTCCGGAAGCCAAGTGCGGAAGCTTCTTCCAGAGCATCAAGATAAAATGCCGCTGGTTTCAGGAGAACCTTTACGTCATGACTGATCAGGAAACGCCGGTCAACGTTTCTTACAAACGTCGCCGCCCGGCTTGCCTTCATGGCATCGTAGGCCTTGATTGCCGCCCGTTGTGTGGCGGTGAGAGTTCTCGCCGTTGCCGCCACAACTCTTTCGGTTGCGCGCACGAGAGCGGCGGGAGGTCTCGGGATAAACTTCATCGTCGAACTTGCAAGCCGACTGAATTTACCCGCACGTGCTCCTGCTTTCACACCCCGAAGAGCGGCACCCGCAATCGCCTTCCCTCCGGCGGCCAATCCGCCGGTGAGAAGAGCAGTTCCGATTTCTCCGATCGCAAATCCCGCGATACCACACATGAGCTGAAGTTTTTGCTGGCAGCTTGCGCAGTTCCAGTTAGTCATCGGTCTTAAGCAACTTGAGATAAACGGAGCTCCCGACCATTGCTCGCAACCATAGCTCGACATCGCCGCAGTTTTAATACCGTTGAACATGGCAGTGATCATGGCTTCCATGGTGTTAACCGGATGAGCGATGAATCTTGAAATGAATGAAGGCCCCATCTGCTGGGCGGCCATGAGTCGTTCAGACGAACTTCGCTCCTGTCTCTGAATGAGACCGGTCCACTCTCCGATTTTTCTCAGCCCTGCTTTACCAATGTCCCAGATGAGTGAGAGCATCCCCCATAGAGAATCAAAAATTCCTTTTACCACATTCTGCAGACAACCCGGTGCCGCTGCGGAACCTCTGGCAAGACAACTATTGTTACGACCGCGGAGTCGGTCCATTCCTCCGATGAGATTTCCCAAAGGATTGGCGATGCTCAGGGCCGCACACGCATAGAGTGGCAAACATTGTGAGTCCGTCGAGACCGGACGACAGGCAACCTGAGCAGTGGCGTTGGCAATTGCCTGCGCAAGAGCTTCCGGTTCACCTGGAGTAGTTTGAGTACAGCTTGCCTTGAGGGCCGCAATTTCACTATCAAGCTGCGCCTGGAGTTTATGGGCAATGACGATGAGATTGTCACAATCAAGTGTTTTCCCTTGAAGGACAACCTTCACTTGGGCCCGATTGGGACCGGTGCATTCAAGTCTGATCTTCTCCTGAAGTTCCTGAAGCTGAGTCACTTTGTTCTTCAGCGTGTTGCCATTCTGGGCAAAGGAAGAAAGCGGAATGAAAAGTGTGAGAAGTAAAATCATCAAGGGCATTTTGTGCTCCCGACGATCTTGTCTATTTCAGCGAGATATTTTCTGTGCTCGTCACGAATCGACCACTTCACATTGTAGACTTCATCTTTACAGTAGAGGTAATAGCTTCTTTCGATGAAGTGAATGTCATTCACGACGAACTCAGCGCCGATGAAGTGTCCGCTCAGGTCCTTCGAAAAAGATTTTTCTGTAGGTTGCTCGAACTTCAAAAGTTTTCCCGAGTGTTCTTTGAGCCAACTCTCCTTGTCTTCCTTGAATCCTGTGAAGATTTTTCTGAATTCATCTTCCTTCATGATTTTTTTTGTCATGCCGGTATACATCCAGGAGATGGCAGGCCGGGAACTATTTTCCCACGGGCCAAGCACCACCAGCGGAAGGCCATAGAGATCTTTCACTCCTTGCCAACCACCGGGTACATCGATGGAAATTTTTTTATCCTGAATGACGAAACTCTGGACCGAGGCCCAGGCAGAAGAAAACGAGAGTACTAGAAGGAGCAGGACCTTCATCAACAAACCTCTAAGTAATGTCTTTTCGGTTAATTACCGGACATTATTTAGAGGAGATCAGTGTCATTACGGAAAGGAATATCGCAGGGTTAACTACCAGTTCCGGGGCGTGTAGTACTCCCACATCTTCGCCTGGGGAGTTCCCTCTTTCGGTTTGTATTGATAGCCGAACTTACAGCGCGCCGGAAGTGAGATCAAAATCGAATCCGTCCTGCCATTGGTTCTGAGTCCAAAAAGAGTTCCGCGATCGTGAAGAAGATTGAACTCGACGTAACGGCCATGACGATAAAGCATGAAGTCTTCGTCTTCCGGCGTCCAGTTTTCTTTCATGCGTTTTTCGACGATAGGAAAGTAAGAAGGCATGAAGTGAGAAGCAAGATCACTCACCATGTGAAAATCTTTTTCAAGATTTCCGGTGTTGAAGTGGTCGTAAAAAATCCCGCCAATCCCGCGCATCTCAACTCCGCGATGAGAGTTATTAAAATACTCATCGCAGGTTTTCTTCATCTCATCATAGCATCCGTACGGAGCGCAGGCTTTTTTCCAGACGCTATGGAAATAAGAAAAATCTTCTTCGTGTGGATAATACGGGGTGAGATCAGCACCACCACCAAACCAGAATTTTTCTCCCTGCTGGATCATGCGGAAGTTTGCGTGCACAGTCGGCACACGCGGATTTCTTGGGTGAATGATCAGCGAAATTCCCGCGGCCCAAAGCTCATCGCCGGTGCCCTGCAGGTTCTGCGCAAACTTGGGATCAATTTTTCCAAAGACACACGACGTATTCACTCCGGCGTTCTCAAAAAGCTCTCCGGTGAAGGCACGGGTAATTCCACCGCCGCCAGGGGCACCGGCATGGTCAGTCCGCGACCAGCGGTCTTCGGTGAGACGAAGACTCGGGTCAAGCCTCTGCATTTCAGCGGTAATTTTTGACTGAAGATCAACCACCATCTGGTGGAACTCTTTCTTCTTTTCTTCGAGCTTTATCATAGGAAAACCTTATCACAGGAGGTGCCGGATCACGAGATGACATTAAACAGGGTTTGATACAGAGCATTCTCATTGCCCCTATGGGAATACCAGTTGCTTCCCATCGGGAGTGCGAGAAAATAGAGAAAAGCATTTAAAAAAAGGGCCCGCATGAAGTCTGTCCTGAGGTTCCTCCGTCCGATCGGAACGCTCCTCATTTTTCTTTTTGCTTTCTTTTGTATCGTAAGTTCTGAAGTTGTTCGCGAATACAACGAAGGCTCTTTCTTCAAGAGGGGTCTTGAGTACACCGCGGGATTTGAAAATCGTTTCTACGATTTCCGGATGAGACAAAATATTAATCCGAATTATCGGAGTAAAGAAATTGTTCTCATCA
>JBJMLZ010000151.1:0-7347 GCA_045805035.1 Bacteriovoracaceae bacterium | reverse complement strand
GTTTCTTACCGACACCCGGCTCACCACAAACGAGAAGTGGAGAATCGATGTCTTTCAGGCGTACGATTGATTTTCTGATTTCAGAAGTCTGTGGCGAACGGCCAACCCACGCGTACTCGCGATCGTATGGAGTCGAGAATCTTCTGATAAGAGATCTCTCTGACAGCGGATTATAGTGATGGAACACAGACGAAAGAATGAGAGCAAGGACCTTCATTGTTTTTTCGTCTTCAGCAGTGAAGCGATCTTCGTTTCTCTTATTGAGAATTTCGATTACGCCAATGATTTTATCTTCGCGGTTAGAAATCGGTGAACAGATGATCGACTTTGTATCAAAGCCGGTGATCTTGTCCATGTCTTCCGAGAAACGAACCTTGTCATTCTTGCAGTCGATGTTGAGTGAAACACCGGTGGTGAACACAGAGCCCGCGATCCCTTTCCGGTAATCAAACTTCAGGAGTTCTTTATCAATCCCAAGAGCGGCCACCGCCTCAAGCTCATTGGTCTCTGTATTGATGAGGAAGATCGAAGCGCGCTGACCATTCAGGATGCGCACGATCTCTTCGAGCATCGACTCCACGAACTTTTCTTTGTTTCCGAATTGAGTGATGTCTTTAAACAGTGAAAGAAGAAGCGAGAACATCTCGAAGCCTTCTTTCTCTGAAGAGTAATGCTGAGTGAGTGCCAGCTGAATGAGTGAATCTTTGAGACGCTCAGGCGGAAGCGACTGAATGTACTGCTCAATGAAGCGCTTCATGTTGCCGTGGTCTTCAGCGTCCATCTCACAACCGTAGTTCATCGCCTCTTCTTCACCGGAAGTCGTGTCTTTAAACACGCGCACAACAGATGCTCCAAAGTCAAAGCGCAGACGCTTGAACTGCAGGGAACACCGAAGTACGGTTCCAACCGCGAGAGGGAAAGTCGTATTGAATCCGAAGCCCGTCATACTGACGTCACAGAGCTTGGTTTTTTCGACAAACGAGAATTTTCCGAACTCGTTTTCGTATTCTACGAGAAACATCACATCGTCACGGCTTTCAACCGGCACACGGAACGACTGATAATATTTAAATTCGGAGAAACTGGTGAGCATGATGAAACTCCTTAAAGGTGCACTATTCTGGAGTCTTATCGGAAATTGGCCTGAAAACTTTAGCCATTCTGGCAACAAAACTTGGCAGACCTTTCGCCAAGTTAGAGCGAAAACAAGGAAAGGACCTTGAGGGCGATGTTCTGGCCGGTGACTTTTTCGAGTTGTTCGATCCCCGGGACCGGATTGATCTCAAGGATCAGATGATCATTCCCCCGCTGGAAAAAATCCACCGCCCCATAAGCGGCCCCGGTGAGATCGCGGATTTCATCTCCTAATTCAGAAAGCTCTCGCGGAACCTTCACCACCCTGGCCTCGCCTCCGCGGGAAAAATTGGCAGCAAGTTCACCTGTTCTTTCCAGAAGAATTTCTTCGTGCCCGCAAAAGAAGAGACGAAACTCACGGACATCATCAAGATACGGTTGCACGATCCAGTCACGATCAGTTGTCGTTCTCTCCCACTCCAGAAACTCTCCTCTTTCCATCATGCGGATGCCCCAACCGCCTTGTCCCCTGACCGGCTTGATCAGGACCTTCTCAGGAAGAAAATCTCCGCGCTCATTCAACAATCGCCATGGAATGAGATGAAACCCACGTCGCTCGAGAAAGGAAAACTGACGGGCCTTGTCTCTCAGAAGTTCATGAGTCTCGACTGGATTGATCACTTTTTTCTGAGTGCCTTTCAGGAGATCCAGGTCCCGATCATCCCTGTAAACACTGGTAGTCCGGACAAGAAAGTTTTCTGCTTCCGGGAGCTCAGGTTGTTTCCACGGATCCCAGAGAAGAATGTCTCTGACCTCTTCGGTCAACCTCCGGACAAAATAGGTCCCGCTATTGCGGGTGACGATACAGAGTTTATTCATGAAGACGGCCTTAGTTTTTCTCTTTAAAATATACGACATGCTGAAATTAAAATCTGCACTCATCACCGGACTGGTGGCCTTTGCCGCTGTTGCTCAGGAAGCGGCAGTGACAACTCCTGCGCCATCATCTCTCACTCCCCCTCTCAAAAATTTCTGCGACAGTATGAAAAAGAAATTTGATGAGTACAAATGGGGTGATCCCGCCTGTGAGGACTACAACTGGAACCACGTGCGAAATTCAGATATCGGCACTCCGCTGATCTGGACCGTGTTTGGTGAAGAAAAATCCGAAGCTGCAGCTAATACCACCATCATTCTTTGTGGTGTTCACGGTGATGAAATTACCCCAGTGAAATTTTGCTGGGATCTTCTGAAAGAACTTAAGAACAATCATACTTTCAAAGACAAAGTGGTTGTGGTCGCTCCTCTGGTGGCACCGGACTCATTTCTTAAAGCACGACCTTCCCGCACAAACGGCCGGGGAGTTGATGTGAACAGAAATTTTCCGACGGGCGACTGGTTAAAAGAGGCGCACCGTAAATGGAAGCAGGCGTATCGGAGTGATAAGAGAAAATTCCCTGGCAACAAGGCCGCTTCTGAGCAGGAAACCGTTTTTCAGATGAACCTCGTTCTTCGTTACAAGCCGAATAAGATTGTTTCTGTGCATGCTCCACTGACACTCCTCGATTACGACGGGCCATCGCTTACGACGGAAAACGGAAAACCGGCGAAGGCACTTCTCGATGGTATGAGTGAAAAGTCCGCTAACTATAAAGTTTTTGATTATCCGGTTTTCCCGGGAAGCCTCGGGAACTGGGCAGGCAAAGAGAAAGGCATTCCGACTTATACTCTGGAGCTTCCGAACATTAATCCGGCCGAAACGGATAAATTCTGGGGCATGTTTAAAGATGCGGTCTTCATGGCAATCGATCACACGATGAAGAATGTTTCTGAACCGATTATTCCCGAAACGGCAGAAGCCACTGAGAAAAAACCAAAATAAAAAAGGCCCCTTTCGGGGCCTTTTTTTTTACTTGGAGGCTTCTGCGGGTAATGGAAGCTTACGGGTAATGAAAATCGGCCAGATGATAAGCACAGACCCGATAAGATAGGCAGTAACGGATCCGAACTTCCAGTAAAGAAGAGACGCATACACCGGGCCAAGCACGCGTCCAAGCGAACCCAGCGAACGGAAAATACCGAGGCTTTGTCCCTGCATGTGTTTCGGAGAATAAAAAGTCACGAGGGTCGTCTGACAAGGAATCGTCATCGCTGAACCCACAGCAAGGAAGAAGAGTCCCGCATAAAGCATCCACGCTGAATGCGCGAAAGCAAGAAGCACGAGCCCCGGGATAATCGCGGCCAGTCCCTGCACAATCATTTTTCTCTCGCCGACTTTGTGGGCCTTTCTTCTCACGTATCCGCCCTGGACCATGCCGATCACAAAGCCGATGAAAATGAACATGTAGGCATTGTCCATCGATGTGTAGCCAAGTCTTTCCACCGCAAGAAATGTGAGAGTGAACTCCATTCCTGAGAAAGCAGTAATGAAAAGAAAGTGAGAGAGGTTCGTGAGGTTCACGGCCGGAATCGGAAGCGGCTTCATGAGCTTCAGCGGATTCATTGTGCGCTCAAGGTGTTTTTCTCCCCCGCGCTTCAAAGTCTCCGGGAAAGTTCTCCAGATCGTGAAGAAGTTGATGAAAGACAGAAGCATCGCCAGAGCAGCTGGCGTAGAAAACGGATTGATCCCTGAGGCCGCCCATTCCGGATGATGCGCGATCGGATTGTAGAGAGAAAGAATTCCTCCCATCGCAGGTCCGATCACAAAACCTAAAGCGAAAGCAATACCGATGAAGGCCATTCCTTTGGATCGATTTTTTTCATCGGTCACATCACTCACTACCGCGGAGGCGATAGAAAGATTTCCGGACATGAACCCACCGACAATACGGGCGAGAATGAGAGTCGTGAAGGAGCCGGAGAAAACCCACAAGGCATAGCTGATAAATAAACCAAACACCGAAATGAGAAGCACTGGTCTTCTTCCGATGCGATCAGAGATTCCACCCCAAACCGGTGCGGCGATAAACTGAAGGAGTGAGTAGAGAGCACCCAGGAGCCCGCCGAAAAGGACGATCGTGCTGACCGCACTCGCAGGATCAGTTGAGTACGACTGGATATTGGTGATGAGACTCATCATCCCTTTCAGGATGAAATTTTCGGAGTCCACTTCAAGATAATATTTCGCCATCGCGGGGAACATCGGGAAGATGATCGAGAAGCCGACGAGGTCGAGAAACATCGTGAGGAACATCAGCTTCAGAATTCTCTTTGATTCTTCCGGGAGCTTTGATGGCGCCTCTTTTTCCTGTTCTTTCAGCACGGCCTGGTACCTCTCTTCAAGATGAATATCGTAAAAAAGTTTTTCTCGCTCAGCGTGTGAGCCGTTCACATAAGTGTTGATAAATTTCGCGTAGTCTTCCACCCACTCCGGATCAGTGTTGAGGCAAGGCACCTGAATTAAAGTTCCGCCCTTCTCTTTCACCTGATGACCGAGTTCGTTCCCGATCTCATCGGTGGTCTCAAGGCAGTCCACCACAAAGCTTGGACAATACACCGCGATTTTTTTAGGGCCCTTCGCCACTTTTTTCAGGACGCTCTCATCGGTATAAGGCCCGAGCCACACCTCGCGACCGAAGCGCGATTGAAAAGTCATCGAGACGGGTACATCCAGATCAAGCTGATGCTTCAGGAGCTCAAATGTCTCAAGACAATGCAGAAGATAGACATCTTTTTTCTCGAGCACTCTTCGGAGTGGAATTCCATGAAAAGAAATCACCAGTTCATCAATGTCCTTATGCCGGGCCATTGTCTCGCGGATTTTTCTCACGCCATTATCAATGAAAGCGCGTGAGCGATGATAGGAATTCAGGATTGTAAGGCCGGGAACGTTCACGCGTCTTTTCAGCTCGTGTCCGACTGAATCGACCACCGAAGCAATCGTACTCTCAGAGTACTGGGGAAACTGGGGAAGAATGATGACGTTTCGTGCACGTTCATTCAGCGGCTCTCTTTCCCAATCATCAAGCACATCTTTCAGTCGCGGATGAGAAAGAAGAAACACATGATTCAACTCGAGATTTTTATCCAGTCGCGGGCGAAGCGCCTGAGCGAGCTTCTCCGTATTCAGGACGAGCGGGAAACCGTCACGCTCTTCAATTCGGGCGTAGGCCTCTGCAGATTTTTTCGGACGAAACGGAAGAACGAAAAGATAGAGTATGATCTTCCAGACGAGCGGATGTGCATCGACAACCCTTGGATCGCCAAGGAATTCCTTCAGATACGCACGGACATCACTGACCTTCGTGCTTTTCGGCGATCCCAGCTGGGCAAGGATCACTTTGGTTTTTTGGGTCATACAAATCTTTATGGTTGAAAGAGTCCTCTCTATTTGTCATATAGGACGCTAAATGACTAGAATTTAAGCTTAAACAAGGACCATGACATGGCCAAAAAATCAAAAAATAACGGTCGAGCGGACAAGGAACTCGGTTCAGTGACGCTTTTGGGCAACTCGAAGACCGAATACCCTTCTACCTATGCTCCTGAAGTTCTGGAAAAATTTCCAAATAAAAATCCCGGCTCCGATGCCTGGACATCTTTTATCTGCACCGAATTTACTTCTCTCTGCCCGAAAACCGGTCAGCCTGACTTCGCGAAGATCTTCATCAACTACATTGCGGACAAAGAAATGGTGGAATCGAAATCCCTCAAGATTTACCTTTTCAGTTACCGTAACCACGGCGACTTCCATGAGGATTGTGTTCAGAAAATCTGCGATGACCTCTTCCGTCTGATGAAGCCTAAGTACATCGAAGTCATGGGCGACTTTACCCCTCGGGGAGGAATTGCCATTTTTCCGTATGCCACAAAAAGTAACGGCTCAAAAGAATTTGAAGGCTTGAGAGCGACCCGTATGGCGAATTATGCCCCCGGCAAGTACGGGATGGATTTGGGTCGCCTTTACTAGTAAAATAGAGGCAACAAAGGAAACTGCATGAACCTTGGTATGAGTGAACTTCTTATTGTCCTCGCTATTGTCGTCCTCTTTTTCGGCGGCAAAAAGCTTCCCCAGCTCGGCACTTCGCTTGGTGAGTCAATCAAGAATTTCAAGAAGGGCATGAAAGAAGGCCAGCAGAACGACGACACAGACAAAAAGTCTTAAGAGAGTTTTTCGACTACTCTGACCACTACCGGCTCGTTCTCATTCACGATCTCAATTTCCTCAAAAATTTTCAGCACGACCGTCTCATAAGGGACGGTCTTGCCTTTTACTTTCAGAAGCTGCGTGATGTACCTGGCGGCGCGATCGATAAGCTTATTGTTTGAAGGTCTCACCCAGGTCATGACGTTGCCCTGATAGCGTCCGAGAAGCCCCATAATGAGAGTTGAATGCGCGTTCAGAAGCATCTTCACCATGAGGTGATTAAAGAGCGGCTCTTCTCCCCACTCAAAAAATGCTTCTTCATTTTTTAGTTTGAAGAGAACTTTTCCATCATCATAGGTCACGAAGAAATCTTCCGAAGGAATCTGGAGTTTTCGATTCTTCCAGCCGAGCGCGGAGATATCAAAGCCGAGGACCTTTTCGAGACTGATTCTTCCCTCGAGTTCTTTCCACTCTACCGGACGCGGTTTTCTCCAGAGAAGTTCAGACCAGGCGTGGCCTGAGCTCTGGCCTTCCTGGATAAAGAGATAAGAAAGCGCATGATCATGAGAATGATCGAGACGGTTTTCAAAACCACGGAGTGAGAATGTTGGCGAGCGTTCCGTCGTATCCGTAAGAATTGAAATTCCGAGATAAGGATCAGTCACGTAGTTCAGGTATTTTTTTTCCTGATAGAGCTTCGCCTCCAGAGTCGTGAATGGCGCCATCGCTTCATAATTGGTGAGAGTCAGGCGATGAAGAAAATCTTTGTAGAAATCTTTGAAAGAAGCTTCATTCTCATGGCGATAGAGAAGACCCACTCCAATTCCCAGCATGAGTGCGGTTGAGGCCTGCATGCGGGTGGAACCTGAAATCGCCATCGGCCCCACGGTGAGATTGATCTTTTTAATTTTTTTATTCTCGATCACTTCGCGCGAGCGATGGATCGGCATGAGGACTTCGTCTGGATTACAGTAAAGAAAATACGGAGCGCGGGTAGAAGTGGCAGCTGCTTTGTTACAAGCGCCGATCACAAACGGTGTCTCTCCCCCTTCAGTGCTCGCAAGAAGAAGATCGTGCGGGCCAAAGCCAAGTTCCATCAGCTGACGTTCGCCATAATCAGTTTTATCTTCGAAACTTTCGACGGACTTGATAAGCGCAAAGTCCCCGCCTGCCATGAAAGAGATCAC
>JBJMLZ010000150.1:0-6537 GCA_045805035.1 Bacteriovoracaceae bacterium | reverse complement strand
GCGGACAATTTTCCATCTTTCGTCACGACTGTCCAGTCGTCGTCAAGATGAGCAATTTGTCGTGAGCCCTGATTGATCATGGGTTCAATCGTAAAAGTCATACCTTTCTGGAGGACCTGACCTTTGCCTTTATTTCCATAGTGAGCAATCTGCGGTTCTTCGTGCATGTGCTGGCCGATGCCGTGCCCGCAATACTCTCTCACGACTGTAAAATCATTTCTGGTGGCGTGTCTTTGAATCGCAAAACCAATATCACCAACTGTAATTCCCGGACGTACTTGTTCGATCCCCTTCCACATACATTCATGAGTGACTTTGCAGAGACGATAGGCCTCAGGGGAAATCGTGCCTACTTTGTACATGCGTGAGGTGTCTGCTATGAATCCGTGTTTTTTTACTGTAAGATCCAGGTTAATAATGTCTCCATCTTTCAGCACATCATCTTTTGAGGGAACGCCATGGCAAATGACATTGTTGATAGAGCTGTTGAGCGCGAACTTGAAATCGTATTGACCAATGGAAGAAGGAATAGCGTCATACTTTTTGACAATTAATTCTTCGGCGTATTTTGCGATTGAATAAGTATCCGCCCCAGGTTTCACGTGGTCTTTGAGGATGGTCAGGATTTCTGCCGCGATTCTTCCGGTTTCCCGGTAGAGTTGAATGTCCTGCGCAGTCTTAAGGTAAATCATTCTATTGCAATATCCTGAACAATTCATTTGATCAACTGATCCCGTTAAATTCATACTTCTAGTATATGAATGACCTGATCTTCCATCAGCTCTTCGCAAGCGAAAGCTCCACCTATACTTATCTCCTCGCAGATGAACACACCGGCGAGGCCATTCTTATTGATCCCGTTCTCGAGAATGTGAAGCGGGATCTTGAGTTGATCAACGAACTCAATCTGAAACTCCTGTATGTTCTTGAGACTCATGTTCATGCCGATCACATCACAGGATCAGGAAAAATTGCTGATGCAACCGGGGCGCAAATTGCGTGTAGTACTGCTGCCAAAGTGACCTCTCCCTTCAAGGCCCTCAAGGATGGTGATGTCCTTCACTTCGGTTCTCATTTACTTCGTGCCCTTGAAACTCCGGGACACACCAACAGTTGTATGACGTATCTGGTGGGCAATATGGCGTTCACCGGAGACGCTCTCATGGTCCGCTCTATCGGACGAACTGATTTTCAGGATGGATCCTCAGAAAAACTTTACCAGAGTGTTCATCAGAAACTTTTCTCACTACCTGACGACACAGAGGTTTATCCCGCCCATGACTATAAGGGATTTACTTCTTCGACGATTGGATTGGAGAAACGTTTCAATACGAGGTTAAATCAAAATACAACGGTAGCTCAATTCATCTCTACTATGGCGAATCTCAATCTTCCAAAGCCGAAGAAAATCGATGTCGCGGTTCCGGCAAATCTCAGGTTTGGCCGTTAATGGAATTTTTTCTTCCCCAAGTATGAAAGTAAACCATCAAGCTGAAGAGTCCTCCAGAAATGAGAACGGGTAGAAGAAATCCATAAAACTCAAAGCGCTTGAATACAAATCCACCGACGATAGCACCCATCACGAAGGAAGAAATGATTCCCACTCTCATGAGATTGGATCTGCCTTCACCGCTGACTTCACTTTCGAGTTCTTTTCTTTTAAAGAAGCGAACTATTCCCAAACCAAGATCAGTTGTAAGGCCCGTGAGATGAGTCGTGCGAATCACTGATCTTGAAACAATGGAAACCGTCGCATTCTGAATGCCGCAGATAAAACAAAGAAGCATCAGAAGACCAAAGCTTTGATGACCAACATTACCAAATGCTCCCCAGTTTCCGAAGATACCGTTGATAAATACCGCAAGTGTGAGCACAAACATGAATCCGAAGGTGATGTAGTACTTCGGCTGTTTATTGAGCTTCAACCTGATGTCGACAAAGTGACCACTCACCATAGCACCGAGAAGAAAAACAATCGGAAGAATGAGCATTTCAATAACGTACGCTTTCTGACCCTGGCTGATGTAATAGCCGGAGAAAGTTGCAAAGCCAGTCACGTGTGAAACGATTTTTTGTCCGGCAAGAAAACCACCAATATTCAGAAGCCCTGCCTGGAAGGCCATTATGAGCCAGATGAGAATGTTTCCCCGTGAATAATATGAAATGGAGGTATTTCCGTAGAGCATGGAAGAATTTTATCACTTTGCCACAAGTTCAAAAAGATCTTCTCGACTGCGAATTTCTTTCCCGATGAGTTTGCCGAATGTTTTCCAGATTTCTTCAGGGTTCTTTCCTTCTTTCATCAAGGTGACTAGCTCCCCGTCTCCGCGGGATTTGGAAAGCTTTTCTCCGTGAAGACCGTGTATGAGTGGATGATGAATGAAGTCGACTTTTGTTAAGGGGTCGTTTTTCATGGAGGCGGAAAGTTCTTTCTGAACTTCTGTACTTTCCAGGAGGTCTTCTCCTCTGACAATCAGGTTGATTCCGAGACGTTCATCATCACTCACACTCGTGAGGTGATAAGCGGGGATATTTTCCTTTCTCCAGATCACAAAATCATTCTGAGATCCCTTCGGGCTTCTGAACCTGATTGCGGTCATGTTTTTCTGATACTGAAGACCAAGGTCCCGACAGTGGCCGTCGTAATGATAATCGCCGGTCCGGGAATGAATATCCTGACGTGAACAACTGCAGACGTAATGGGGAATTCTTTCAAGATAATTTTTGTATTCAGGAAGGTGATTGAATTGTCCGGAAAATTCATCATCCCAATCCAGACCTAAAAATGTCAGGAGTTTTCTTGTATCCGTTGCGTACTTTTCTTCGCAGCGATCCTGGTCGATATCATCAAAACGTAACCAGAGTTTCCCCTGATTCTTTCTGACCATGGCCCACGTGAGGGAAAAATTATAGAGGTTGCCCCAGTGGAGCTCACCGTTCGGAGTAGGCGCCATCCGGGAAACAGTACGATCCTTCATAGTCAAAGTGTAGCGTATAATTGCCCGGATTTTAATGAAGGTCGCTGATAAAACTCAAGGGTCCCAGGGAGATTCCGATAAGTTCAGTCAGAAGGAGCTCCTTTGGACAAACGCCTTGCTCTTACCTTCTTAGTCGGCACCATTGTCGGTGGTATCTCGACCTATCTTTTCATCGGTCCTCCGGTCACGCAATTCCTTCCCGGCGAAGTGAAAGTTTATACCAAGACTGAATACAAAACCGTTCATGAGCAATCACCTGCCGAGATAGTTGAAGTGCCGAAGTATCCTGAAGTGGATCAGCCGCAGATGGATGAAAATGAAACTCATGACATGAGTTCTTATGAAGCACCCGTGGAAGAGCAGCCTGAGCCGGTCACTCCACAGGTTGAAAAATTCGAACGCTCGGTTGCGAGTGAAAATGAAGTTCAAGTGATCGAGACTGAACCGGAAGCAAATCCTGATCCCACTCCGCCTGAATCCTTTCCGGATCCTCAGGAATCAAACGAACAATGAGCACAAATAAGAAAAGGCCCCCCCGGGCCTTTTCTTATGACTTGATGATGCCTGTGCGAGTGCTACGAATTCGTTGTTCGTGATGGGATGAAAACTTGTAGCAGAATGTTTGAGACCTCTGCTGTCATAGCTACAGAAGTATTCTTGAAAGCAATCATCAAAGCGAAACCAACTTTCATAAGCTGTGCTCCTGGGCCCATTCTAAGATCAATCGAGCTGGTCAAAATCACAAACTCCCGAAGACGTTTTCTTTCACGTGTTTATCTGTTTGTTCCGGTCAACTTCACTGGCGTTTTTTTTTGGCAGTTCATCCCTTTATGACCCGCAATCACCCGGTTTTTCACAGAATGCCACGGAAAATCATGGTTCGGGTTTTGCAAATCAAAGAACCAGAAGTCTTCTACGCTTCTAAGGACCAAAAAAGGAGCTTTTATGATCTGGACATTAGTAGTCGGTCTTATCATTGGTGCAGTTGCAAAATTTCTCATGCCTGGTAGAGACCCAGGCGGAATCATTATCACTATGCTCTTAGGTGTTGCCGGTGCGTTCCTCGCGAACTTCATTGGTTCGTCTATGGGCTATTACAACGCAAATGAACCTGCTGGCTTCGTGGCCTCAGTCATTGGTGCTGTCATTCTCCTTGCGATTTACCGCGCAGTCGTCGGTCGTAAGAGCATTACTTATCATCGATAGATTCATCAGGGCCCGGTCACCGGGCCCTCGACAATTCCCTCTCATACATGATGAAATTCTGGCATGAACGCCAGGACAAAAGTGTCGATTGCTTGTGCCTCAGGTTTCTGGGGAGATAGTCCACTTGCAGTCCCGCAGGTGCTCGCCGAAAAAAATCTCGATTACATTGTTTTTGATTATCTGTCGGAAGTAACTCTGACGATACTCGCACGCATTAAGAAGCGTGAACCAGAAAAAGGTTACATCCAGGACTTCATGACGGATGTGATTGAGCCGCATCTTGAAAAGATTCTTGAGCGGAAAATTCGCCTCATTGCCAATGCCGGTGCTTTAAATCCTTTGGGACTCAAAAAAGCGATTGAGAATTTTGCAGCAACGAGAGGACTCACAGTCAAAGTTGCAGCAGTTCACGGCGACGACCTGAAACTGGCCAATCTGGTTCCGTCGGTGGTGACGGATCTTAATGGCAAAGAATGGAAGAGCTCGCAGTTTATCACTGCAAACGCTTATCTGGGCGCACCTGCGATTGTGAAAGCACTTTCGGAAAAGGCAGACATCGTCGTCACCGGAAGAATTGTCGACACCGCACTCGTGACTGCGCCGGCAATGTATGAACTCAACAAAGATTTCTCTGATCTCTCATTTCTCGCTCAGGCTTCACACGCGGGCCACATTGTCGAATGTGGTTGTCAGTGCACCGGTGGAAACTTCAGTGACTGGAGATCAGTCCCGCAAATGGATAACGTTGGTTATCCCATCGTGAGAATGCTGAATGACGGTTCATTTGAAATCACGAAGCCTCCGGGCACCGGTGGAGTTATTACTCCCGCGAGTGTGAGTGAGCAGATTGTTTATGAGATCGGCGATCCCGCCAACTATGTTCTTCCCGATGTGATTTGTGATTTCACTCAGGTCACTGTCACTCAGAAAGATCCGGAGACCGTCATCGTCCGTGGAGCAAAGGGAAAGTTACCGACTTCGACCTACAAAGTTTCAGCGACAGTAGCACTTGATCACAAGATTCATGCGACCGCTTTCATTAAAGGTGGGGAGGCCAGGAAAAAAGCGATTGCTACCGGGGAAGCCATCATGAAAAAAGTTTCGCGCACTCTTGAAGAAAAAAAGCTCGCTCCGTTCTCGGATACTTTAATGGAAACACTCGGCGGAAATGAAGAATGTCTTCTCCGCTTGTCCGCCGTTCATGGGGATGTTCAGGCGCTGGATATTCTCAGTAAGGAGATTGCTCCGGGTGCAACCGGACTTGCGCCGGGAATGACCAATCTTCTCGGAGGCAGGGCCTCGCCGGTACCAAGGGTAAAACTCGTGAGCTTTCTCATTCCTAAAAAAGATGTCGTCATTAATGTGAATGATCAAAAACTTCCGGCTTCACGTGAAACCGCAGGAACTGCGGGGAAAGCAGAAGACACTCAAGGTGAATCCCTGAAGGGTCCTTTCAAAAAAATAAAACTCGAACAAATTGCCTACGCACGATCGGGTGACAAAGGTGACGACGTGAACATTGGTGTCCTCGCGCGGGATCCTCGTCATGTGAATGTTCTTCGTTCAGTACTCACCAAGGAAAAAGTCCGCGATTTTTTTTCGGCGGAATTCAATGATCCCGGGAAAAATATTGTTAACCGCTGGGAACTTCCCGGTCTTCACGCTTTTAACTTTCTCATTAAAAATTGTCTCGGAGGCGGCGGGGCCTCTTCGTTGAAAATAGATCCGCAAGGAAAGGCCTGGGCCCAGCGCCTTCTTCAGATGGAAATTGAAGTTCCGGAGAACATCTAATGGAATCACGTATCGATACTCATTCAGCTGAGTTCAGGGATAACCGCCAGGCACTTCTCGAGAAATGGGAAGAATTCCGAAAGCTCGAAGAAGCTGTCATTGCAAAATCAGAAGCAGCAAAAGAGAAGGTCGCAAAAACCGGAAAGCTTCTTCCACGTCAGCGTTTGAATCTTCTGCTTGATCCGGGAACTCCTTTTCTGGAACTGGCGTCGCTCACTGGTCACGGCATGTACGACGATGATGACGGATCACTTGCGGGCGGCGGTCTTATTGCCGGCATTGGTTTTGTCGAAGGCACGCGGATCATGGCGGTGGTGAATAACTACACGGTGAAAGGCGGAACCATTTCTCCGGCCGGTCTCCGAAAAATTCTTCGCGTGCATGAGATTGTGATGAAGAATCGCCTTCCCCTCTTGACACTTGCAGAAAGTGGCGGCGCCAATCTCAACTACGCTGCCGAAGTTTACATAGAAGGTGCGCGGGCATTTGCCAATCAGGCGCGATTGTCTGCGATGGGAATTCCCCAGATTACTGTGGTCCATGGAAATGCTACCGCAGGTGG
>JBJMLZ010000149.1:0-7520 GCA_045805035.1 Bacteriovoracaceae bacterium | reverse complement strand
TTTCCGACGAGCCTCACGAACTCACTGATTCATCACCTTGATAAGAAGCCGCAGTTCACTGCCGCAGAAACTGAACAAGCGACACCGCAAGTCCAGTTCTGATGAAATTTCTTCTCGCGCTGGTATTCTTTTTTACTGCGAGTGTTTGGGGCCAGGAGCTTCAACTCCCCGCCCTGACTTCGCCGGTGATGGACCAGGCAGGGCTTCTTTCGGCGAGTGAGCGCGAAGATCTTTCGCAATACGCTTACGAAATTTACGCCAACAACGGGCCGCAAATTACGATTCTCACCGTTCCTGATCTTCAGGGATATCCCATCGAAGAGTTTTCCATTCGGGTGGCAGAGAAGTGGCAGCTCGGAACAAAGAA
Organism: Bacteriovoracaceae bacterium; assembly: GCA_045805035.1. Taxonomy (GTDB): domain Bacteria; phylum Bdellovibrionota; class Bacteriovoracia; order Bacteriovoracales; family Bacteriovoracaceae; genus Peredibacter. The sequence goes on along the minus strand of JBJMLZ010000149.1, from coordinate 7,153 downwards.
AGCGGGAAACGGAATTCTTGTCACGATTTCAAAAGCTGACCGGAAAGTGCGCATCGAAGTCGGTGAAGGCATCGAGGGCGAGCTCACCGACTACGACACGGCCGAATACACGCGAAAAATTTTTCCGGAGTATTTCCGCCAAGGCGATTTTCACGGCGCCCTTCGCCTTTTCATGGAAGACGTCGCGCGAAGATTCAACATTAAGTCCGAGCAGGAAAACGGTTTAGTAAGAAGAGTAGCACCGGCACGGCAGGATTCAGGCCTCGGCATGCTTCTTCCGATTTTTATCGCCATACTTGCAGTCAGCTATCTTGTTGCGCGAAGGAAGCCGGTGGTTCGCGGTGCTTTGAGCGGACTTGGTTTTGCGGGGGCCAGCTGGCTAATGATTCCCGGCATTGGCACTGCAGTTTTCTTTCTTCTCGTTTTAGGTTTTCTGATCGGCCTCATCGGCATTGGTAATATCCTCATGGGACTTGCCAGCAGCGGCCGTTATCGCGGTGGCAGTGGCGGTGGCTTCGGAGGCGGAGGATTTGGTGGTGGCGGCTGGGGCGGAGGCGGCGGCGGATTTTCCGGCGGCGGCTCATCGGGGAGCTGGTAATGGAAGCGATCATTTTACAGGAAGACGTAAAAACTATTGAGGCCCGTGTTCGTCAATTCGAAGAACGTACGGGCTGTGAGCTTCTTCTTATCGTCGCCAAACAATCTGACGAATATCCTGCTGCCCCTTTCCGTTTCGGTCTGGTGGCCTCATTCTTATTCAATCTCGTTTTCAGTCATTACTTTGAATTTCAGCATGCAGAAATATGGCCGGTGTTTTTTGCCTTAACGTTTCTTCTCTTCACTTTGATCGGTCGCTTTTCTCACGTGAGAAAGTTCGCTCTCGCTGACTGGGAAGTGAATCGCGAAAGCCGTGAGAAAGCGATTGAGCTTTTTCACACGCAAGGCACTTCGAAAGTTGGTCATCAGGTTACCGCGATGATCATGGTTTCTGTACTTGAACGTCAGATTCATGTTCTCGTTGATCGAACTCTTAAGGAGCAAATTTCCCAGCAGGAACTCGATGACCTGGTTCTTATCATGCAGAAGAACTTCCGTTCTGGTGACATGGCCCTGGGATTCACCGAGAGTATTACGAGCCTGGAAGAGAAGATTTTAAAGGATTTTGGTGGTAAGGTAGGAAACAAGAATCCCAACGAGCTTAAAGACGCCATTCTCTTCCTCTGAGGAATTATGATCAATCGCTACGACGTCAAAGACATCTCGCAACTCTGGACCGACGAGAGCCGCTTTCGCTATTACCTGAAAGTGGAACTCGCTCATCTTCGCACACTTGAGGAATCAGGACTTGTTCCGAAAGGAACTGCGGCGAAGATGGAAAACGCGAAGATCAATCCCACACGCATTGAAGAAATTGAAAAAGTCACCAATCACGATGTGATTGCTTTCTGCACGAGTGTGACTGAACAGTATCCCGCGGAAGACGGACGTTACTTTCATTTCGGCATCACTTCCTCGGACGTCATTGATACTGCCTACTCTCTTATCATGCGCGACTCGATGGCAGTGATTGAGAAAGATTTGAAAGCACTCGAAGAAGCCTTGAAAAATAAAGCGAATGAGACTTCGGATCTTCTCTGCATCGGAAGAAGTCACGGGATCTATGCCGAGGCGATGGTCTTCGGACAAAAATTTCTTTCGTTTCAGGCGGAGATCAAAAGAAGAATGACGGACTGGACTCACGTGATAGGTGAACTCACCGGACAACTTTCTGGTGCGGTCGGAAATTACACCGTCGTCACTCCTGAGCAGGAAGTTGCGACACTTACGAAACTCGGTTTGAAACCTGAACCGGTTTCCACGCAGGTTATCCCTCGTGATCGTTATGCACTGACAGTAGAAATTGGTGCCCTCATCGGATCACTGCTGGAAAGAATGGCGACGGAGTTTCGTCTTCTTCAGCATTCTGATGTGGATGAAGTCCGGGAAGGATTTAGCAAAGGTCAGAAAGGTTCTTCGACCATGCCTCACAAGAAAAATCCGATTTCTTCGGAGAACATCGCCGGTATGGCCCGCATGCTTCGCTCGCATGTTGTTCCCGCACTTGAGAACTGTGCTCTCTGGCATGAGCGTGACATTTCCCACTCATCAGTCGAACGCATGCTTCTCCCCGATCACTTCGGACTTCTTTCCTATGCTTTAAGAAGAATGAAGAACGTGGTGGAGAACCTCGTGATTGATCGCGAGAAGATTGAAGCGAAGGTTTCACAGAACGAGAAAATTTATTCGAGTTACATTCTTCATCATCTCATCAAAATGAATCCGGATAAGAAGCGCGAAGAGCTTTATGAACTCGTTCAGAAGGCGTTTTTTGAATCGAAGAATAAGGATGAGCTGAAAAAGAATCTTTCCACTCTGCCGGTGAAGCACGAAGCGAACAAATGGATCGACTTCGAGAATCTCCGGAAGCACTATCAGACTGAATTCAAAAAAATCCAGGCCAGAGTCTGATTACTGATGGCTTGAACCAGAAGGTTTCGAGCGCATGAAGGACGGCGTCCAACGCTCAAGGAAACTTTCCTGTTTCCGGTCAGAATCGTTAATCGCCGGATGGAATTCATTCACCTGGGCAAGCACGCGTTGATAACAAGAGAGTGCCTCCTTCATCCCCTGGCAAGCGGCGGCGTTCTCTTTGCAGTTGGCGCCAGCAAGGTCGTTTTCTGACTTTGCGATGATCTCATTGGCCTTCGCGCGGATAACTTCGGCATCTGATTGAGAAAGAGTTTTGACGTTGCTTGCACCCAGCTCATCCTGAACCTCATAGCATTGGGCGCGAAGAGTGGCGGCCTTGACGACATTAATGGCAGGATGAAGGATAAAGGCCCAGACGGCTATCGCCATAAGAGCGATAATCGCAGCGACAAGCGGCGCAATTGCGTGAGCATCATCAATGATAAAATTGAAGAGCGATGTTTTCGGAGTTTCAACGACTGTCACAATCTCATTAAATGATTTGCCGTAACTGCCTTTCTCAATGTGAACCTTACGGCCATTGATCACGGCATTTTTGTCATCATCAATCGAAATGGTCATTGTGCCATTATCGTGAGCGAACTTGATTCCTTCTTTCCCGTACTGAAGCTCCGGCCACTTCACATCTTTGAGCATTTTTTCGTGTATCGCGAGAAATTTCGGATCATTTTTTTCAAGGAGCGCGCGAATGCTGCTCCATTTTTGTTCCTGGGAAAGACCATTGTAATTATCCACTAACGCCTGCACGATTTCGGGTGAAATGGGCACCAGAAGTTTCGTCGCGTGAACGACATTGAAGTGGAAGGTAAAGATCGAGAGGAATAAAAAATGGAGAATTCTCATGCCCGACGTATCGGCATTCCCGACAAAAACTGTAGGAGGAGAAAGTGTCTAAAGTTTAAACACTAAAAGGAAAGACCGCCCCGGGAAGTGACTTTGCCGAGAACGGTATACTTTTCGCCACGCTTGTTGAGCTCGGTCTTGAGAGCATTTTCATCCCGACAAGCTATTACGAGACCTACTCCCATGTTGAAAGTTTCGTAGGACTTGTCCTTGTTCATGCCCGAACGCTTAACAATCTCATTCATGAAAGCAGGACGGAATTCATCTGAAGGAAGATTGGTGATTTCGTATCCCAGGTCTTCATTCATGCGGGGAATGTTGTGGAAGCCACCGCCCGTGATATGCGCGAGACCGCGGATATTGTCTCTTTGCGATTTCAGGAGTTCCATCACGAGGTTCACATAAAGCTTCGTCGGAGTTAGACATTCCTTTTTGAGTTCAATCTCATTGTCTTTGATGAGTTTTCTGACCAGAGAATAACCGTTGGAGTGAAAACCACTCGAAGCAATACCAATAAGCGTGTTGCCGGGAGAAACTTTCTCAGGAGAGAGCCAGTTTGTTTTCATCACTTCGCCGACTGAGAAACCTGCGAGATCATAAACGCCTTCGGCATAAACACCAGGCATTTCTGCTGTCTCTCCACCGATAAGAGCGCACTTCACTTCCTTGCAGGCCTTGGCAATTCCTTCCACGAGCTGAGTGTGAACTTCGAGGTCGAGTTTTCCGGAGGCAAGATAATCAAGGAAGAACATCGGACGAGCGCCGGTGCAGATCAGGTCATTCACACACATCGCGACGAGATCCTGACCGATCGTGTGGTGAATGCCGAGTTCCTGGGCGAGTTTCACTTTCGTTCCTACACCGTCAGTGCCCGCAGCGAGATACCGGTCTTCATCGATTTCATAAAGAGCAGCAAAGCCACCTACACCGCTCACAACCTGATCAGTATAAGTGTCTTTGATGAAGCGCTTGATCTTCTCAACGAAAAGATCGCCTTTTTCAACATCAACACCAGCTTCTTTGTAATCCATAAATCCTCTTAGTGTCGGAAGTGTCTTTCGCCCGTCATGGTCATCGCCATTCCGAATTCGTCACAGGCATCGATCACTTCCTGATCCTTGATCGAGCCACCAGGCTGAACCACAAACTTAATGCCCCACTTGTTCGCTTCTTCGATGGAGTCACGGAACGGAAAGAAAGCATCAGAGAAAAGAACAGCTTCTCCTACTTCCAGATTTTTTGCTTTCATCCGCGGCCCCGCAAGAAGTGTCAAACACTCCAGGCGATTGGGTTGTCCCACTCCGCTCGCAAGAAGCGAGAATGCGCCGTCGCGATAATCCGCGAGAAGGAGGCAATTTGATTTCAGATATTTTGTGACAGCCCAGCCGAATTTCACGACTTCATTTTTCTTTGAATCGAAAGTTTTCTTCGTGGTGTTTTTAAAATCCAGAGAAAGTTTTTCATCTTCCTCCTGCCAGAGAATCCCGCCGTTAATAGAACGAACCGTCCACTCCTGAGAGTTCGCTTTCTTCAAGGGAACTTCCACGAGTCGAACGTTCTTCTTTTTGGCGAAAGCAGAAAGTGCTTCAGGAGTATACGAAGGTGCGATCACCACTTCGATAAAATTCTGGGAAAGCCACTCGGCAGAAGTTCCGTCGACAGCATGGGAGAAAGCGATGATTCCGCCGAAGGCAGAAGTCGAATCACATTCCCACGCGCGCCTGAGAGACTTTAACTGATCGGGCGAGCTTGCGACTCCGCAAGGAATTCCGTGTTTCACGATCACACAGTGCTGATGTTCCGGGAAATAATGGGCAAGTTCCGAAACAGTCTTATACGCCTGATCAGCGTCGAGATAATTGTTATAAGAAATCTCTTTTCCCTGAAGAACCAGAGCATTGGCAAGTGACCGCGTGGTGGACTGATTATTCACGACAAAGAGCCGGGATTTCTGATGAGGATTCTCCCCATAGCGAAGTGGTTTAACCTCGTGAGAAAATGCATCCGGAAATTCAGCACCGAATTCGCGCGCCAGACGAATGGAAACAGCAAGATCATACTGAGCGGTGAGTGAGAAGGCCTTCAGAGCAAACTGATTCCGCATATGTTCGTCAGTTCCACCTGACATAAGCGCGTTGCCGAGAGTTTCATAGTCAGCAGGATCAGTGACGACTGTTACCCACTTCATATTTTTTGCAGCAGCACGAATCATGTTCGGCCCGCCAATGTCGATGTTCTCGATGAGTTCCTCCCGGGAAGCATTATCTCCGGCAGCAACTTCTTTGAAGGGATAGAGATTACAAATCACAAGATCAATATCCCGGATATTGAGTTCTTTCGCTTCACGGAGATCCTGCTCATGATCACGGCGATAAAGAAGACCGGAAGCGACCTGGAAAGAAATACTTTTCATGCGGCCGCCGAAGGCTTCCGGATTTCCGGTCACGTCCTGAATAGGAATAATTTTTATTCCCATTTTTTTCAGATACTCTGCGGTGCCACCGGTGGAAACGATCTCGACATTGAGCTTGGCGAGAATCGGCGCAAGCCCATCGAGGTGAGTTTTGTCGGAAACGCTGATCAGGGCCCTTTTCGGCATCATCTTTGTCATAGTCATCTCTCTATTTAAGACCGTTCTTAAAAATCATCTGAACTTTCTGTGCGTTCTCTTCTGCGCCTTCGCGGAACGGATGGAGAAATCCTCTCGTCGCGACTTCCGGATGAGGCATAAGACCGAAAACTTGTCCGGTGGCATTCACCACACCCGCAAAACGCTCATGCGAACCATTGATGTCTTCTTCGTACTGAAGTGGAGCAAAAGGCAATTTTATGTTCTTCGTGTTCGGAACAATCTGTCCTTCCTTGTGACGAACCGGAAGAAACAGGCTTCCGTCCATGTCCTTGAACCAGGGAGAAAGTGTCCGCGCCTTACTGGAAATGGTGAGCCTCACCCACTTATCCATGAATCGCCCATGATTGTTTTCCGCAAGAGTAAAGCTGCGCTCTTTTGTTTCCCAGTCAAAAGCTCCCAATTGTGCGAGAACCTGGAAGCCATTACAGATTCCAATGACTCTTCCATCCGCCATGAGAAACTTTGTGAGTGACTCCGACATTGCGTCGCGGAGCTTTTCCGCGAGAATTTTCCCGGAACGAAGTTCATCACCAAAGCTGAATCCACCCGGAAGGGCCAGGAGTTGAAAGTCGCTGAGGAGCGAAGGATTTTTGAGAAGCTCATTCACATGCACATATTTTATGTCTGCACCGTGGTCAGCAAATGCTCTTCCCAGTTCTCTTTCTGAATTGATTCCGTCTCCGCAGAGGACAAGTACTTTTCTCATTCGTTCCTCCACGCTTTAGTCAGCTCATGGGTCGAGAGTTCCTCGCCGGAAACGCGGATGCGTCCGCTGTTGTCAGTTTCTCCCAGGAATTCACGAAGCGTTGATGGGAAGTGATGTTCAAAGGCCTCTTTATTTTTCCGGTCAACTGAAACGACGAAGTGACCTGGGAGCTCAGAGTAGAGCCATGCAGTTTCATTCACTTCTTCCGGCACAGAGAGAGCAGTTCCCAGTTTGTCCATCATGAGTGTTTCAAAGAGGGCCACGAGCATCCCACCTTCAGAAATATCGTGGACTGAAGAAAGAATTTTTTTCTCATTCGCGTAATGGATTTTTGAATAAAGATCACGAATCGTTTTCCAGTCAAAATTTTTACGGTTATCGCGATTGAGTTCAGTAAGATTGTGAAGGAAATGGCCGAAATAGTTTTCGTAGTCCTTGATTCC
>JBJMLZ010000148.1:0-11933 GCA_045805035.1 Bacteriovoracaceae bacterium | reverse complement strand
TAATATGAGAGGTGATTGGAGAGTGCCAGAAAGTTCAAATGACCTAAGATTTGTTTGAACTGTCTTTCATCTCGTAGGGACTACGTGCGTTTGATTCGAGGAGAGTTTTGACTGCGTCTTCAACGCAAGTTCCGCAATCTGTTCCCACGCCGAGGGCCTTCAAAATTTCTTTTGGGTTATGAGTATTGCGGGAAGTGATTGCTTCCTGGATTTGCTTTTCGGTGATGCCTTTACAGATGCAGACGTACATAGTGTTCTCGTACCCTTTCTTGGACTCAGTATACATCTGTTCGGCTTCCCGAACAAATGTTTTAGCCTGGCCTGTAAAGTTTGACGTAGGGAACATGAAATCAATGATTTAGCCCAGCGAGTCAAGCAGTCGGAAGAGTCCCAAAGTCGACATCGACCACTTTATTTCCTCTTTCTCGAGGGCACGGCGGAGTTCGTCGGGCGTGTATTCGATGATCGCTTCAATGATATCGCCATCGGGATTGGGGAGCTTAGAGTGAGTGAGTCCCCGAGCGACGAAGAAATATTGGAGATGAGTAACGGTGCCGGTGCCTTTCAAGACGAGGATCTCTTTCATCTCGCGCGCTTTGTAACCGATTTCTTCCTGCATTTCTCTCTGTGCGTTTTCTTCCGGAGTGCCTTTTTCCGGTTCAAGAATTCCCGAGACCGGTTTGATTCTCACGTTCGGTGTTTCGTGCGGGCGCTTTTCTTTGATGAGCATGATCTTTCCGTCGTCGGTGATGGGAAAAACAATCACGCCCGAGGGAAGATAAACTTTTTCCCAGACGATGCCGTCGATTTCTTCTTCGGTGACTTTGAGAATGTTGCCTTTATAAACGGTTTTTTCCATAGGACTCCAGAATAGTTTTTACTCTCGCACCCATGCGCTCGCTGATTTCGTGAGCGGTGTCGGGAACTGATTCCCATTCGACAGGAAGATTTTTTGCTTTCAGTTTTTCCGCATCCGCACGCGAATGATTTACGTTCACTACGAAATCATTTTCACCATGAAGGCCCACGAGAGGAAACTTGATATCATCAGCGACGAGATTGTCCCGGAACTCGCACCCGAGTCCGATCACGAGTTTTGTTTGGGGAAGAGCATGACCCAGAATCGGCGCCAGATATCCGCCTTGGGAAAAACCAATGATGGTGAGAGGAAGATGAGAAATGTTTTTTGATTCGAGAAACTTCACGAGCCAGTCGGTCGCAAGCTTCTGGTTGATGTAATAAGTCTTCGTCGCGCGATCATAGAAATACCAGCAGAACCCATACTCAGTCCGACCATCTTTTTCACGAGGGAGTGGGTAGGGGGCATTCGGGGCGAGGATCAGGGCAGTTTCGGGTAGGTGTGTGATGAGCTTCCGGTAGATGCGAAGACCTCTTTCATGGAGGCCATGGAGAAGGAGAATAACCTGGTCAGGATTAGGCACTGTCCTCTCGACGCCGTCAAAGACCGCAAGTGCTGTAAGCTCGTACCTTTTCTCTTCGTAATCCTGTAAAGATTTCATGCTTTCGGTGAGTTCCATACAAGGCCTCTCGAATGGTTATAAAATAGCTCCAATTTCTAACGGAGTCTCTATGAAGTTTCAGAAGTTCAATATCTTGGATACAAAAGGCACTCAGGAAACTGAGGTCGAAATGCTGCTTAATCTTGATCATATCATTTCGATCAAGCCGATTCGCATCTCTCGTCCGGACAAACTTCTGAATGGTTTCTGGATCAGAACCACTAACGGAAAAAAATACCGCGCCTCACGTATACCTGACGAACTTCTCTCGGTGATCGGAGAGAAATATCAGGGTCAAGTGAACGTCACTCTCGACACTGACGAGCAACCGTTTCAATAGATTAATTTTTTATTAAAGCGCGGCGCCTGTTCCTTCGAAGAGAAGTGAAAGGGGCCCACGCCATGATGAACCTGCTTCACAAGTTTCTTTCCAAAGATCTCTCCGACAAAAGACACATCCGAAAGAACTTCCTTCATTATTTTTTCAATCTCCCTGAACACAAATGGATCGAAGAAGACGGCGTGAAAAAACACTTCGAAGATCTCTTCGCGCGTGTTCCTTCGAAGCTTCTTGAATCTCTCATGCAGAAATATCCCGTGGTCTTCATCAAATCAGAGACCATGCGCGAGCACTATGCAAAACCAGGTGTTGTTTTCAGCAACGCTGTTATTGTGTTTCCTGAATTTCAGAAGCTTCTCAAAACGAACAAGGGTTCTGCAGTTGCGTGGCTCGCGCACGAACTCGCGTTTGTGATTTATGAACTTGAAACAGAACAAGTGGAACCACTCATGGCCGAAGTGGAAGCCGATAAGTTTGTCTGCGACCTTGGACTTACCTTCGAGCTTGAAGAACTTCTTCTCATGCTCGATGAAACAGTGGAGAAGAGGCTGCGTCTAACGTATCTCACCATTAATCATTTTACAGGTGATAATTAACGCAACGCTCGTTCGCAAATTTTGCTCTCCTTAAGCGTTTCCCCGTTGAAGAAAATTCTGCTCCATAGATAATGAAAGGTACTTATCTCAATTACCTTTTAACCATGGAGTAGGAAAATGAGAAAATTTTTGTTTGTTGTTGCGGCACTCGTGATGACTTCTTCTGCCTTCGCAGCGAAGTACGGTTCTGCTGGTTGCGGTCTTGGTTCAATGATCTTCGAAGGTGACCAGACTTGGTGGAAGCAGGTTCTTGCTGCTACTACAAACGGCACTGGCCTTCAGACCATCGGTATCACACTCGGTACTTCTAACTGTGATTCTCCGGCCCCACTCAAAGTAGGCCAGGCAGAAGCTTATGTAGAAGCTAACAAAGTTGCTCTCGCTAACGACATTGCTCGTGGTAACGGCGAAACAATTGTTGGTCTTTCTAAAGTTTACGGTTGTGCGAACACAACTGAGTTCGGCCGCGCGCTTAAGTCGAACTACACTGTGATCTTCCCGACATCAGCTGCAAACGCACATGAGATCACTCACCAGATCAACACTGTTGCTTCATCTGCTTGTAACACTCAGATCTAAGTTTTATTATGGGACCTGTATCAAAAGCAGGTCCCATGTTTTTCCTTCTTCTCTTCATTCTACTTTCCCCCACTTTTGCCCAGACTCCCGACACGAAAGTCTTATCCCAGGACATAAAGTGGCAGCGTCTTCTTCACTATAAACCGCGCTGGTTTGGCGGAGTGAAGAGTGAGGCGGACGGGAAACATTTCTTTCTCTCAGATAATGGAAAATACGATCCGGAAGGAGAGCTGAAAAAATCGATCGAGCTTTTCTCCTCCACAAATAAACCGGATGACAATCATGCGATCTGCCGGTTTCCTCTGCGCTTCAAGTGGCTCAATGGAAAATTAGGAATGCCATGGCACGTGGATATCTCAGGCTGTACCACTTACATTTCCTTTTTCCAGAAACTCGCTGCTAAACGCGCGAGCATTATTTTTTCTTCTTACTATTTAAGTAATCCGAACTCTGCTTTCGGACACACACTCCTGAGACTCTCGCGTTTTGATGACGCAAAAGAGACGGAGCTTCTCGATTACGGAATCAACTTTGCGGCAGAATCCAAAGGTTCCAATCCTTTTACGTATGCGTTCAAGGGACTCTTTGGAGGATTCGAAGGCCGCTTCAATGCGATCCCTTATTACTACAAGATCAGAGAATACAGTAACGGAGAGTTTCGTGACCTCTGGTCATATGAACTAAATCTTACTCAGCCGCAGGTCTTTGAACTCGTCGATCACATCTGGGAGCTCGGTCACACTTATTTTGATTACTGGTACTTTGATGAGAACTGCTCGTATCACTTGCTCGCCCTTTTGGAAGTAATTTTCCCGGAGAAAGATCTCACGTCGCACTTCCGTTTCTTCGCGATTCCTGCGGACACGATTCGCGAGCTGCGACTCCAGGGAATGATCTCGGAAGGAAAGAGAAGAGAGTCGACTTACTCTAAGCTCCTCCGGCTTTCGGATGGGCTGAGTACTTCAAATCTTGTCATGGCAAAAGATCTGGCACTCGATCCGAAGAAGACGGAAATTCTTAGTGGCACGGATGATCAGAAGGCGGCGGATATCCTCGATGTTTCAATTGAGGCCTTCGACTATTACAACTCTAAAAAAATTCTGACGGATGATCCGAAGACGAAAGAAAAAAAACGACCACTGCTTGAAGCGCGCGCGAAGAATCCGGTGATTACAAAAGATGATGAGGCGAAAGTCGACATGAAAGATTCGCCCGCGCTTACGCATTCTCCGGTGAGGCTTGGACTTTACCAGGGATATCAGGATGGTTATGGGCAAGTCACGCGCTTTGAATTCCGCGCGACCTTCCATGATCTTCTGGACCCAGTTGTTGGCTCTCTCAAAAACGGAGAGCTCGAGATGGGAAGATTTTCTTTCGAACACATTCAACGGGACTATCATAACGGCGGAGACTTTCGTTTCGATCAGTTCTCGATTCTTTCCGCGAAGAATCTCGCGGATCAAAATTTCTGGGCCTCACCTATGTCATGGGAACTCGGCGTAGGGGCCAAGCAGATTTTTTTCACCTGCTTTGATTGCCCAGGGGCATATCTGGATGGATCAGTCGGGAACACGGTTCAATTTCATAACGGTCAGTATCTTGTTTCGTTCCTTCTCAATGGCGAACTCGATATTCACAATGCTTTCCAGGAAAACTATCGCGTGGGCGCGGGCCCGAAACTCTACATGCGTGCGCGCATCACGGATTATTTTCTTTCCGGTCTAAGTCTTCCTTATCATTGGTATAGCTACTCCGCGCGCGACCTTGGTGTGAACCAGGCCTTTCTACCTGACTGGGAAACGCGGTATCATCTGAAAAATAATCTCTCCTTTGCGCTCAAGTTGCGGGCGCAGGTTGTTCACTACGAGTGGACGACGAGAGGGGAGTTGGGATTGCAGTATTTTTATTAATGGGAGAGACTATGAAAGTCTTATTCACTCTAAGTCTATTGGTGTTCTCGATTATGACTTTTGCTCAGTCAGGATTTGTTTCGATCAGTGATCTGTGCCCGGAAGTTAAGCCGGACATGAGTTACGCTACGAAAGAAAACTTCACCGGGGAAATCGTCGCGGGATACAAGGCACGCAAAGCTTTCATGGCGAAAGGCCCGGCAGAAGTTCTTTGTATGGTTGTTGCGGATGCAAAGAAAATGAATCTCGGAATTAAGATCTTCGATTCCTATCGTCCGGCAAAAGCAGTGGCCTTCTTCCAGGAATGGGCGCAGAGACCGGAAACAAATCCGGAGATCAAAAAACTTCATTACCCTGACTACACCCGCGCGCAGCTTTTTGATCTTGGTTACATCGCCAAGCAATCAAGTCACTCGAAAGGCAGTGCGATCGATCTCACGCTGTTTGATCTTTCCACCGGAAGAGACCTCGACATGGGAACCGGTTTTGATTATTTCGGCGAGCTCTCGCACACAGATAATCTCAACGTCACTGCCGCCCAGAGGAAGAATCGTTATCTCTTGAAGGAACTGATGGAGAAGCGGGGATTCAAAAATTTTTCTCAGGAATGGTGGCACTATTCGTTCAAGCCGGAGCCGTTCCCGAATACGTACTTCGACTTTGACGTCGAATAATCACTCGGCGTATTTCAGTTCGTAATTGGCGTGAAGGTTGTCGACGTTACGGAATGAGTTGCGAAGATAAACGAAAACCATCACCGGACTTGCGAGGAGAAGACAAAGTTGAATGATGTGTTTCATGCGGGCCTCCTTTCTGCCCTAATTTGCCACAGAGTTTTGTTAAGGGAAGTTAAGAGAACATGAAGATCCTGTTGTTACTTTTCCTTACTTCCTGTACGAGCTTTTTTTATCAGCCCTCGAATCATCAGTTCTTTTCTCCTGAACAGTTCAAGCTCACCCACGAAGAAATCTGGTTTGATAGTTCAGATGGAACCAAACTTCACGGATGGTTTTTAAAAACCAAGGGCCAATCGAAGGGAACTATTGTTCAGTTTCACGGGAACGCTGAGAATCTTTCTTCGCATTTTCTTGCTCTTGCGTGGCTCGTGAATCAGGGTTACGACCTCTTCACTTTCGATTACCGCGGTTACTGGCTTTCCGAGGGCCATGCCACTCCGGATGGAGTGTATCTGGATTCGATGGCCGCACTTAATAAGGCCATGGAACTTCATCGATCCCGCGGTGGAAAACACTTTGTGATTTTTGGGCAAAGTCTTGGCGGCGCCATTGCATTAAGAGCAGTCCCGGATTTTAAAGATAATGACAAGGTGACATTGATCGTTCAGGACTCAACCTTCTCTTCTTATCAGGACATCGCTTCGGACAGAATGCGAACTGCCTGGATCCTCTGGCCGTTTTCGCCGCTCGCGTATGCAGTTATCAGCGATAAATATTCCTCCGAGCCGTACTTCAAAAAAATCAAATGGCCCACTCTCGTGATCACCGGAGGAAAAGATATAGTGATGCCGGCCAAATTCGGAAAACGAATTTTCAAAAAGATCGCCGCGAAAAAGAAATGGTACTGGCATGTGGAAAATGCTCCGCACATTTCTGCCTTTCACGTGGATAACGGAAAATGGCGCACAGAATTTTTAAACTTACTTGAAGACATCTGATAGCTGACAGATAGAGTCGAATACAGGACAGAATTGCCTGCATTATTTATTTACTAGTCTGTCGGTTTTAGTCTTATACTAAAATTAAGTTTTTATTTAGGCCCTATTCAAGGAAGAAAGAGCCCGATGAACCAAGTCAAGAAAGCCGTAGAATCAGAGAGCAGGTCCTACGGAGCTTTTTCAAGAATCAACGGCCAGCATCCATTCAAAGACAACGTTCCCGGTGGTCGGGTCGAGTACAAGGCCCGTTATAAAAAAGGTGGCAAGGTCGCCTTCTTCAATTTCGAGCTCGCCAAAGAAATGGGCCTTCTTCCGAAGGGCCACGAAGAAAAACTGAATCCGGAACTTGAAAAAGAAATTCTCCGCACGTTCAGCATCGTCATCATCAATGAATACGATCTCATCAATGAGCTGAAATTTTCGGAAGATGAAATCTATCCGAATACTTTCATGGCCACCCGTTATCTCCAGCTCCAGCATCCTGACAAGTCAGGAAGAACTTCCGGCGACGGAAGAACAATCTGGAACGGAAATATCCGTCACAACGGAACGACCTGGGATGTATCGAGCTGCGGGACCGGAGGCACCAAGCTTTCTCCTGCGTGCAACATCAATAAGAAATTTTATCAGACCGGTGATCCAACGATCTCTTACGGCTGTGGTCTCTCTGAAGTCGGTGAAGGTCTTGAGACATTGTTCTTCTCGGAAGTTCTTCGCAAGAACGGTTTCCGTACTGAGCGTGTGCTCGCAATCATTGAATTTGATAAGGGCATTTCGATCAACGTTCGCGCCAATCCAAACCTCATTCGTCCATCGCACTTCCTCGGGCATCTCAAGCAGGGGAACTACGAAACCCTGAAACAGGTTGCGGATCATTTCTGTAAGCGTCAGATGGAGAATAAAGTCTGGGAACTGACGACGTTTAAGACTGAGAAAGAAAAATACCAATACATGGCCCGTCAGGTGGCAAAAGATTTTGCGGAAACTGCCGCGAAGTTTGAGGATGAGTACATCTTCTGCTGGCTCGACTGGGATGGCGATAACATCCTCATGGATGGCGGGATCATCGACTACGGATCTATCCGGCAGTTCGGTCTTTTCCACGCAGAATACCGTTACGACGACGTTCAGAGATTTTCGACATCGATCCTCGAGCAAAGACAGAAGGCCCGCTACATCGTTCAGTGCTTTGCCCAGATTGCTGACTTTCTTTCGACCAAGAAGAAAAAGAGCCTTTCACAGTTCCGTAAGGACTCGACTCTCGAATACTTTGATAAGCATTTTATTTTCTGCAAGAACAGAAATCTTCTCCAGCGCATCGGCTTCAAGAAGAATCACCAGGAATATCTCCTGAAAGAGCAGCTCCAGACGGTGACGAAGTTCCGCAAGATCTTCAGTTACTTTGAAAGAGCGAAGTCTAAGCGTGGCAAATACAAGACCGCTGATGGCATCACTCGTGACGCGATCTTCTGCATGCGCGATATCCTCCGCGAACTTCCGCAGATCTATCTTACTCGTGGTGCTGACTTGAATCCGCAGGAGTTCATGGAAGTGATCAAGTCTTCGTATGCTAAGAAGCCTGATCTTAGACTCACATTGCTTCGGGTAAAACAGATTAAGCGTTTCCAGTCGCTTTATATGTCACTCGTTCGTTCGCTCGAAAAGCACGCGAACATGACTCGTCCTCAATTTCTTCTTGAACTCACCATGCGTTCGTCGATCATCAATCGTTACGACCGCGTGACAGGTGATTCAATCACGTTCATCGTTCAGAAAGTTCAGCGGATGAGACCAAAACTTACTGCTGAAGAGTTGTACATGCTCGCAGAAGAGTTTTCTTCTTACCAAAACCTCGATCCGGACCAGAAGACTGAAACTTCTGAAGTTCCGGAACGGCACCGGAACATCATGAAGGGTCTCACTTCGATTGTCCGCGAATGCCGTGAAGGACTATGAAGCTCGTCCTGTACAGCGGAGGGCTTGAGAAAGATAATCGCTCCCTTGACCGCTCCTTCCTCGATCTTTTATCGAAAAAAAATCCCGTGGTGGCATTCATCCCGTCATCTTCTTATTTGTCTGAGCAGGAGTTCAAGGCCTTCGTCCGGCATTACTCACGCTTTAAGATCTCGCGCTTCATTCATTTTCCGATCGATGTTCCCTTCGACCGGATCATGTTCCAGGAAGTGATGAGGAGTGACGCCATTCATCTGGCGGGCGGGAAT
Source organism: Bacteriovoracaceae bacterium (assembly GCA_045805035.1). Classification (GTDB taxonomy): domain Bacteria; phylum Bdellovibrionota; class Bacteriovoracia; order Bacteriovoracales; family Bacteriovoracaceae; genus Peredibacter. The sequence goes on along the minus strand of JBJMLZ010000148.1, from coordinate 3,091 downwards.
ACCTTTTACTTTCTGAATTCTCTTCGTAAAGCAAAGCTACTTCCGGAGCTTCGGAAATATGTTCTCGAAAAAAATGGTGTCCTTACCGGACTTTCTGCGGGTGCGATCCTCATGACCGAGAATATTGAAATGGCGGCCTATCCCGAGTTTGACCGGGACGAGAACAACGTGAACCTCAAGAATCTTTCCGCGCTCAACCTTTTGAATTTTGCTTTCTTTCCTCACTTCAAAAATTCCGCGCGCTATGATGCGGTTTTCAGAAAATATTCACGCACAAAAAAGAAAGTCATCTACGCCTGTCCGGATGGCGCAGGCATCGTCGTCGCCGATGATGAGATCCGATTTGTCGGTCCTTGTTTTGGATTTGCGGGCGGCCAGAAATTTATCGTGAACTAATCAGGTAATTCGATTTCCACAAGAAGCGGCAGGTGATCGGAGAGTTTTCTCCACTGCTTTCCATTCAGCGCCTTCGCCGTGATGGGTGTCAGTTTGTGCACGAACACGCGATCGAGCGAGAGCATCGGCATGAGTGAAGGAAATGTTTTCGGATAATGGCCGTGCAGATGCCTGAAGACTTCCTTACTTGAAAGCTGGGTTTCGAGCTTCGGAGACACGCGCTTGTTCCAGTCATTGAAATCACCCACGAGAATCCAAGGCTGGTCACCTTCCGCAAGCATGTGACGAATGAGCATGTCTGCCTGCTTATCCCGGCCTTTCTGAGTGAGGTCGAGATGCGTGTTTGCGAGAACAAGTTCCGTGGAAAGCCCGGGTACCTGCACGTGGCATTTCAGGAGTCCGCGCTGTTCAAGGCGATTCGTGGAGATCACGTGATTAGACCAGCTCACGATGGGAAACTTCGAGAGAATCGCATTGCCGTGGTGGCCTTCAGTATAAACTGCATTCTTTCCATAAGAATGGTGGTGCCAGACTGCATCGGCGAGAAATTCAAATTGGGCAGCAGTATCCCAGCCAGGAATGGGAACTTCGGAGTGATGCCCGAGAACTTCCTGGAGAAAGCAGATGTCGGCGTCGAGTTCACGGAGGCAATCACGAATCTGGCCCAGAATAAATTCCTGATTGGTGATCGTGAAGCCCTTGTGAATATTGTAGGAAAGAATTCGTAATTTCATGCTTAAAACCAATACCTGAAAATGAAATAGAGCCGGGACATTAAGCGGTCGATGACGGACCTTGACTTCAAGTCCTCTGCGGAAACAAGCGGAAGATTTCCGGTGAGCTCAAGGAAATGCGCTTCCATTTTTTTGAGGTTGTCTTGCTCCTGAACTACAAGGTCGACCTCAAGATCATGAATAAGACTGCGATGGTTGAGGTTCGTTGAGCCCACTGTCATCCACTCATCAATTATATAGTTCTTTGCGTGAAGGACGGTATCCGCATATTGGAAAACTTTGACACCTTTACTGAGAAGGTAAGGATAGTAAAAGAACTGAAGTGCGCGGAAAATTTTTACGTCGGTCTTCCATGTCGTGAGAATACGAACATCAACACCTCTTTCGGCGGCGGCACCGAGAAGTCGAATGATTCTCCGGCGGGGAATGAAATAGGGAGTGACGAACCAGATTCGTTTTTGCGCACGGTGAATATGGTTGAGAAAATTTTTATAGAAATACCGCTTCATCACGAGTGTGTGGTTCATCCGGAGCGGCGAGTGTCTCCAGTTTGAGCGCGGAAGTTTTTTCAGGGTTTTTTTGTAGCGATAATAATCCCGCAGACGCCAGTTGCGCTTGAAGTTCAGAACAGCGTATTTCACCATTTGACCGGTCACGCGGATGCCGACATCTTTCCAGGCATGCGTGTGATGAAAGCTAGTGTGTTCAGCGGTGAAGTTGAAACTTCCCGAGTACAAAATGTTTTCATCGATCGTGACGACCTTGCGGTGATTTCTTTTGTTGAGGCGTCCGAGTCTCAGCATGAAAATCTGAAACTTCCGGAGGAAATTCACTTTCCCTGAAAAGGGATGAAGAAAGGGAAGAGGATTGAAAGTCCTTACGGTAATTCCCTTCTTTTCAAAAAGTCCGCCAAGTCTTTCATAAAAATGGTAGGAGCCAACTCCATCCACGATAATCTGGACCTTCACTCCGCGGATTTGTGCTGCGACCAGATGTCCTGCGAGTTTTTTTCCGAGAAGATCATCATTGAAGATATACATTTCCACCGTAATGGAATTTTTCGCGTCCTCAATGTCTTTGATCAGGTGATCGAAGAAGCTGTCCCCATCAAAGAACAACTCTTCAGTGTTCCAGTAGCTCATTATATTCCGTTTCGGATTATCCAGACCTTATTACACTGGACCGCGGTCATCAGGTATCAAAGTTATCTAAACCTTGTTGCCCGATCTTACGATAACTAAATGTAAATATACTCAAGAGTTGGAATCATGGCACTGACCAAAGAAGCATTCTTCAGCATGGTGAAGTCAGCAAACGCCTCAGGCGTGAGTGACATTCATCTGCGCACCGATGAAAAACCTTGTTTTCGCCTGCGCGGCGATCTGGTGCAGGTGAAATTTGATCCTCTGACAAATGATGATCTCAAACTCGTTTGTAGCCTGATGATCCGTGACAATGAAGTGATGTCGAAAATCGATAAAGTAAAAGAGCATGATGGATCTTTTGCGGTCCCGAATGTTTGTCGTGTGCGATACAACCTCATGCGCTACCAGGGAAAGCTCGGTCTCATTCTTCGTCTCATCAGCGATAAAGTTCCGACAACCGAAGAACTCAAGCTCCCGACGGTGATTAACCGGATTGCAAGCGCCAACGCTGGTCTGGTTCTCGTAACTGGTGCCACCGGTTCCGGTAAATCGTCGACACTCGCAGCGATGATCAATTACATCAACAAGACTTCAGCGGTTCATGTTCTCACTCTGGAAGATCCGGTGGAATATATTCATGTTCCGATCAAGGCCCGTGTCACCCAACGTGAAATCGGCGCGGATACTTCTGACTTTAACTCCGCTCTTCGTTCGGCCCTTCGCCAGGATCCGGATATCATTTTGATCGGTGAGATGCGGGACGCGGAGACAATTTCGATTGCACTTAAAGCAGCGGAAACCGGTCACCTCGTATTC
>JBJMLZ010000147.1:0-7425 GCA_045805035.1 Bacteriovoracaceae bacterium | reverse complement strand
GACTCGACGAGATTTGCGGGGCTTCACTTCTTCAATCCCGTGAACAAGATGCCGCTGGTGGAAATCATCACACATGAAAAAGCTTCTAAGGATACCATCGACACACTTTATAAGTGGACACTGGATGTGAAGAAAACTCCGATCGTCGTGAAAGACGGTCCGGGGTTCCTCGTGAACAGAATTTTGGGCGCGTATCTGAATGAAGCGTCTTATCTGATTGAAGAGGGCGTTTCGATGGAGGCGATTGATGAGGCGGCACTCAATTTCGGCATGCCGATGGGACCGTTCCGCCTGATCGATGAAATTGGCATTGATGTAGGCATGAAGGTCGGAAAGATCCTTCATGATGGTCTCGGGCCAAGGCTTAAGCCGAATGATCTGACGAGCAAGCTCTATGAGGCGAAGCTCCTCGGGAAAAAGAATGGAAAAGGCTTCTATCTTTATGATGAGAAGGGTAAAGTCACCGGCAAAAATCCAGACGTACAGAAGATGCTTCCGGGGAAGAAGACGAAGATGGATGAGATGATCATTCAGATGCGTTTGTTCCTTCCGATGGTGAATGAAGCCGCGTACATTTTTGCGGATAGGATTGTCGATAAGGCCTCAACGGTTGATATCGGCATGATCTACGGCACGGGTTTTCCTCCGTTCAAGGGCGGACTCCTTCGCTGGGCGGACCAGGAAGGACTGGAAACTCTCGCGACGAGGATCAGAAATTTTGCCAAAGACGTGAGTGCTGAGCGATTCGCGATTGCACCGTTTCTCGAGATGATGATTGCGGACAAGAAAAAGTTTTACGATTTATAAATGAAAACAGCGCCCTTTTTCCGTTATTTCTTCACGTATATCTTCCGGGCCAAGACCCGGCAGAAGCTGTTGTTTATTGCGGTCACGGGGCTGTTTCTTTCTGCTTTCTCTCTGATGGTCATTCAGGGAATCATGGGCGGACTCCAGCACGGGCTTGTGAGCCGCTCGAAATCGGTGAACGGTTATTATGTCATCCGGTTTCCCGGTGCCACTTCTGAACACATTCATGACCTGAAAGAGATCCTGAGAAAAGAGGGAATTCCTTTTTACTCAGAACTTGAAACGGAAGTCATGCTCCGTCGGAAAAACTTTGTCGCTCCGGCAAAACTCCATGGGATTGATCTCACGGATGAAAGGCCGGAGTTTCTGAAGGACAAGGACTTCACGGGACTTGTTCTCGGAAGTGATCTTGCGAGTAAGCTCAAGACCCAGTTCATGGATGATATCGAAGTCATTGCTCCGGGAGTGACCGATTCCATCATGGGCGAGGTGCCGAGATTTGTTTCGGATACGGTGAGTGACTATCTCTACACAGAAATTTCAGAAGTGGATGATGTCGAGATGTTTTCACGGCTGAGTTTTGTGCAGAACCTGTTGAGAGAAAATGCGGTTAATCAGATCCGGATCTTTGATGAGATAAGTCCGTCGCTTCAGCAGAAACTGATGGGGGCCGCCCCGCCTTCGGCGAGACTACAGTCCTGGGCACAATTGAACGAGGCCCTCGTGTGGTCACTGAATCTTGAAACAAGAGTGATGCTCTTTCTTTTTATTTCGATGAGTCTTCTTGTGGCGATTGCGATCACTTCAGGACTCATGATTTTTTACTCAAAAATCCGCCGCGACCTCATGAGTTTCTGGATCCTCGGAATGGGCCAGAAAAAGCTCATGACGCTTTCTTTTAAATTCACCTTAATTCTGTCCGGGATAACCGTCCTCGTAGGCGGCATTTTTGGCTCTATCGTTCTGAAGATACTTGAGAATTATGGTCACGATCTCATGCCGGACATTTTTGTCGAAAGAAACCTTCCGGTACAATTAAATTTCAACAGCATAGTTATTTCACTCTTAATCCCATTCGGGATTTCTCTCGTTTTCAGCTGGTTTTCCTTCGCTTACTTCAGAAAGGAAAATCAGTCGTTTGTGAACATCGTCCGTTCTCTCAGCTGAAGTCAGTATTTTTCTCACTGCGATTTTCAATCTGACGATAAAATAAAGACGGGAGAATCGCCATGGCCCAGGTCAATGTCACAAGTCTTTTTGCTCAATCCTTTTTTCAGGACAGCTCGCTTCACCACACTTTAGGTGAAGAGTTTGCGCTTGGTGAAAATGGCCTCATGGTCTTTCACTGGGCCGACTTTCACGAGACCTGTGATTCCGTGAAGGCCGCACTCGAGGCAGAGCCTACGCTCATGGAAGATTTCCTCCGCCGAGAAGCGGGCATCGAGCGCCTTGCACACATTCCCGTCTGGATTAAGACCAAAGAAAAAGTTCACCAGACCAGCATGCATGAGTTGTATGAGAAGCATATCTTTAACCGCTCACAGATCGTGGGTGGAGTGGATTCCTTCGGACCGATTGAGATCTCATTTATTTCCGGCACTGGCCCTTTTAAAACGATGGCAATCACCGAATGTTTCAATAAAACGATCTACCGTGATTTCATCCTGATCAATCTCATCCATGGAAAACTTCCGAAGCGTGATTTCCGCGTGAGAATTAAATCCAAAGTTCTCATGGAGTACGGCGATGACTATGGTCGCGCACAGCTGATCTCGCTCGATCAGCTTACTACTAACGGTTTGCTCTTTTCACTGGACGCAGAACTCTTTCAAAAAGAAGTCGCGGACAAAAACAAACTCAGAATTATTCTTGAGACGGATTCTCTCGCAAGCGCGCTTGGAAAGAACCTGGAAGAACTCAAAGGCCATTTCTCGCAGTATGCGTTCAATCTCATGTACTCGTCCAATAAGACCGATTCGGTTTATTGCAACCTTTCTGACTTCTCAGTTCAGTCGAGCTTTGATTTCTTCAAGAACAAGAAAGTGTATCTCTTTATTCCATTCAATAAGATTGAGTGCGAGAAGGGGAATCACGTGAAGAACATCAAAGACTTCATGGATTACACCAAGACACTGGTGCGCGATCACTACAAAGATCCGTTCAAGAAAGTTTCAGCCTGATTTTTTTTCGTAATCCACGAGATACGCAGCACTCTTATCGAGATTCTTCCGGCGTTTATCGTAGCGCTCGGTTGTCGTGATATTGGAGTGGCCGGCGAATGTCGCGACATCGCGGATTGCGGCGCGGGATGTATCAAGCAAGTGAGAAATCACGGTCGCGCGACACGAGTGCGGGGAAACGGACTTATTGATCCCGAGTGAGCGCGCGTACTTTTCAATCACCCGGTAAATCGTTGAGCCGTCCATCGGCCGGTCGTTCTTAAAACGAATTTCCGTCTGAAGGAGAAAATCTTCGGGGCCGAGGTTGATGCCATTGTCTTTCAAGCTTGCCACATAGATATTGATCTCTTCCCAAACGACTTCGTTCAAAGGAACGAGGCGGACCTTATCACCCTTGCCGTGAATCCGGAGAGTCCAGTGGCCGCGGTCATCCACGATCTGGTGCATTTTCATGTGCGTGAGCTCAGAGCGACGAAGTCCCAGGTGAAAGAGCATGACCATGACCAGGCGATGGGTACGGCCCTTATGGGTCGAAACATCCGGAGCATTAATCATGCGGAGAACTTCATCATCATCAAAGGCCACTGTAGGAGATTCAGTCTGAACCTTAGGTAGCTTCACCGTATCGAGCGGATTGTGATCGATGAGCTTCGCGGCGATGGCCCACTTCATGAACGAGCGGACACATACCAGACGCCGGTTAATCGTCGCAGACGCAAGGCCTCTCTCGAGAAGATGATCGCGATAAATCTGAAAGTGATACGACTGAATGTCAGAAGGATGAGCGATCTGCACATTTCCCGAACGTAAAAAATCAAAGAAGAGCTTCAGGTCTTTAATGTAAGCGGTCTTTGTGTCCTCGGAGAGAAACTGCACGAGAAATTCGCGGACGAAATCCTCAATATCAGTTTTCCGGAGGCTCGCTTCCTGAAATTTCCGGGCGAGATCGTGATTCACGGTAGGGGCAAGCGCAGTAGATTTTTTCGGGGCCATGCTTCTATTGTAGCGTGGTCCTTTATTTCGTAAAGAGGTTCACCATTTCAAAGCCCACGCCCTGACTCATGGCCGCTTTCATTCCTTTCTCGCATCGCTGGCCGATGAAAGAATCCATACCACCGTACTGGTTCTGGTAATCAGGAACCATGCCGAGGAGCTGATGCGAGCCCATGAAGGCCATGTTCGGCTTGATCGCATGAACTTTTTTATAGAAGTGAGAAATACTCATGCACGAATGCATGACGAGGACCTGCGGGTCTTTTTGTGCGCGGGCAAGGGCATCGAGGAGACGGGTGAAGCCCGGGTGCTCGTGCTGGTACCAGTTGTAATTGACGTGATTTGCTTTCGTGACCGTTGGCGGACAAAAATCGGGCCCGCCGCCATCGCGCGAGTGACCGGAGTAATAAACGATCTCCGGGCCCTTCATCATTTCGTTGAAAAAGTAGTCGGTGGCGCGACCACAAAGATCTTTTTGAGCAGGGAGATTACCGAGGTTCTTGGCGTGACTTCCGGAAAGTGACCCGCGCACCATCGTGATTTCTACGCGGATGTTTTTTCCGTTCCGGTCCCTGATGGTCTTGAAATATTTTCCGGCCTCAGTTCTGCTTTGGGTGAACTCGCAGGCAGAAATTCCCTGGCGACAAGGCCCCAGGATCGTACGACGGAGTCCATTGAACATGAACCAGTCGTGAACGGTGTCATTCGGGACGGTATCGATGTAACCAAAGCCAACGAGGATATTGAGAACGCCGTCTTTCAGAAGGTGATCGTAGCGCTTGGTGCAGAGGGAACTTTCAGTATCGAGAGCAGTGGGAGCCTCGATGTCCTGCAGGCGATCCATTTGTTCTTCGAGGACCTTGATATAGTCCTGAGCGAACGCCGAAGAAGTTATGGCAACAAAGAGAAGAATAAATAATTTCATGGGAGCAGTATGAGCGAGATAAACGGAGGGGATCAGGGCGAGTGAAAAATCTACAGGCCTCTGCCTAAAAGTCGGTCAAGGACAGGCAATGGATCGCAGGCGGGAATGGCGGTCGGGAGCGTGGAAGTAAAAGGGGTTAGCGACTGGTGACGGGTGATTTCAGGAATGATGGAGGCCATGGATCTGCCGCTTTTCAGGCGCTCATTTAAGGCGCGATCCAGTTGATCCACGATCCAGTCATACTTCTTCATCTCACGCTCTTTGACCTGTGAGGAAACCAAAGAGGGTATGGGCCCGTCGTGAAAGCGGTCGGGAAACGGAAAATCTTCCCCGATCCACAGGACGTGATCGCGCTGGGAGTCCGGCGCAAATTCTTTGATGTCATCCACCAGAATCACGTCTGAGATATCGGGATTGATCGTGCGCAGGTCTTTTTTAAACCGATCACGGATATGATGAGGCGGACCGAGTCCGGTAGGAGTAAGCGCACTTCTTCCGTGTGAACGGCCCTCACAGAGATCCCACAAGCTCGATCCATCCTGAAGCTTGATCGCTCGAAGGAGAGATTCATTTCGCACTTCCGTGCCGCCGCTGAAAAAATGCAGGCGAACAAGTCCCGCCGCCTGTTTTTCCCTCACCCAATTCGCGAAGCGATCACGCACGCCCTGAAACACACGGTAGCGTTCGTCTCTTACCGTGATGAGATTTTCCGAAGGGCCACCCAGAAGATCAGCGTTGGGTTTATCCGGAACGAGCGCCGCAATTGTCAGATCGATATCGACCACAAGGTCGACCGGCAGACCCGCCAGGGCGGGAAGGGAAATAAAGAGGAAAAAAAGAAAACACTTCATCGTTTGGCTCATCGGAAATTCGCGAAGGAATCAAAATAAAGTGAATTGGTCGGAATTGCATAAGCGCTGGAAAGTCTGTATCAAAATTGAAATACTATCGGGAGGAGATCCCACATGCTTACTTTTGTTTTGTGTTTCCTCGGAGGCCTTGTCCTCGGGTACGTATTTTCTGAACTTCGGGGAAACAAACTGCGCACCGACTTTCTGGTTCTTCAGGAAAAACTCCGGATGCAGGAAGAGGCAAAAGAACTGGTGAAGGCCGAGCTGAAGCAGCTCACTTCGGAAATTTTCACGGAGAAATCGCGCACATTCCGCGAAGACTCGCTTCGTGGGATGGAGCTCATGCTGAATCCCTTCCGGGAAAAGATGACGGAGTTTTCGCGCAAGGTGGAGGAGATCCATCTCACCGACACCAAAGACAGAATCAAACTTCACGCGGAAATTACCCGGATTGCCGAAGTTTCCTCCAGGCTCGGTCAGGAAGCGGAAAACCTTTCGCGCGCACTCAAGGGTGACGTGAAGATGCAGGGGAACTGGGGAGAAATGATCCTCGAAAAAATCCTCGAGAGCTCGGGCCTTCGCTCGGGTGAAGAGTTTGTCCTTCAGGGTAAAGACATGAAACTGAAAGACGATGAAGGACGCACGCAGATGCCGGATGTGATCATTCATCTCCCGGAGACTAAGCACCTTATCATCGATGCGAAGGTGAGTCTCGTTGCCTATGAAAGATTCATCAATAACAACAATGAAGAAGATCTGACTCTTTTCCTTGATTCGCTTTACGCGCACATCAAAGGTCTTTCTTCCAAAAAATATCAGCACCTCGAAAAAATTCTCTCCCCAGATTACGTGATGCTCTTTGTTCCGCTTGAAGGTGCGTTCATGCTCGCCATGCAGAAGGACAAGGAACTTTTCACGTTTGCGTGGGAAAGAAATATTGTGCTCGTGAGTCCGTCGACATTGCTTGCGACACTGCGAACCGTGGCCTCTTTGTGGAAGCAGGAAAGGCAGACGAAGAACGCACTTGAGATCGCCCGTCAGGCCGGTGCCCTTTACGATAAATTTGTGAGTGTCACCGAAGATCTTGATGGAATTCAGGGGCAACTCCGGAGAGTGAATGATTCCGTGGATACGCTGAAAGGAAAAATGATCTCGGGCAAGGGAAGTGTTGCCGCGCGGATGGAAAACCTCCGGGACCTCGGTGCGAAGACCAGTAAGCAGCTGCAACTGGAAACTGAATGAAAGTTCTTTCGACGGAGCGACTGCATCTCAGATGGCTTGAGCATCAAGACAGTGACTTCATCCTCGAACTTTTGAATGACCGGACGTTTATCGATAACATTGCTGACCGAAACGTCAGGACGACGGAAGATGCGATCAAGTACATCGACAAAATTCGAGTCAACTATCTCAAGAATGGACTGGGGTTTTTTCTCGTCACGGATCACTCACAAAACAAGCTTGGAATCTGCGGCATCATTCAGCGGGAGAATCTTCCCGATCCGGATGTCGGTTTTGCTTTTCTGCCTCGATACACCGGTCAGGGGATCGCTTACGAGTCGGCCCGCGCGATCATGGACAAAGGTGTAAACGAGTGGAACATGAATAAAATCTGCGCCATCATTTCTTCCCATAACGAACGTTCCAAGCGGCTCGTTAAAAAACTCGG
>JBJMLZ010000146.1:0-13716 GCA_045805035.1 Bacteriovoracaceae bacterium | reverse complement strand
GAGCCCATATTCTTCGTGAGGCGAGAGAGATTGTTTCCCTGAGCATCGATTCGATAAAGATCAAATCCAGTGTCTACCCACGAGGAGAAAACAATTTCTTTTCCATCGGGTGAGAAGCGTGGAGTGGCGTTGAACTGACCGACGAACGAAATTCTTTTTACGTCTTTCTCCGGCGAGGATGGATCCATGGTGTAGATGTGCGCGCGTCCCGAGCGATTCGAGAGGAAAGTCATGAGGCGACCATCTCGTGTGACCGACGGATCAACGTCATCCCCATAATGGATCGTGAGCTTTCTCATTTTTTCCGAGCCGAGTTCCATTTCGTAGATGTCAGCATTCCCTGAGAAAGAGAGAGTGAGATAAATTTCTTTTCCGCTCGATGAGAAGATCGCGCCCGAGTTAATTCCTGGTCGGGAGGAAACTGTGGTGACGTGTTTTGTTCTCAGGTCATAAGTCTTGAGGTCAATATTCTTGATCGTGCGCACGCGATTTTTTGATATTTCCTTGTGAGCGGAAATCATGGAGAACATAATTTTTGAATTGTCGGGGGCCACTGATGGAGAAATCACCATCGAATGGAAGCTCGTGAGCTTCTCTACTCTGCGACCATCAAAGTCCATAATGTAGAGTTCTTTCATGTTGTCGTTCTTGTTCACGGTCGTGCGATCAGAAACAAACACAATCTTCGAGCTGAAAATAGAAAATTTACCCGTCATCGCGCGATAGATCGAATCAGCGATAGCGTGGCCGGAAGCTCTCAAAGATTCGCCGGAAACTTTGAAGCTTGCAGAAAAAATTTCCCGGCCATTGAGAACCGAGTACGCTTTGTAACGGGCCTCAATGTCCGACCCCTTCCCTGCCGCTTCCGAGGCAATGAAGTAAGTGAGTCCCTGGTTCTTCCACTTCTCAAGCTCAGGAAGAGAGTAACTTTTTTTGCCTTTATCAAAGTAATCAATCGTCTCAAACTTGTGCTTATAGAAAGCAAAATCATTTCTCAATAGTTCCGTGAGATCAGTCGCGATCTTCTTTTGATCGCTTGAAAGCGAGTTCATCTCCGGATCATCGATCACAAGTTTGTCTTTTTCTTGTTCAGCTTTCCCTACAGCAATGACTGCATCTTGAGAAAAAGCTTCGAAAGAAAACAGGAGAAGAAAGGAGAGAATCATTTTCATAGAGGAAATCCTAGAATAATGCCGGAATTGGAGAGGCGTTTTGCCACCGCTTCAGACGGCTTTGGGAAATTTGTTTGTTTGATTGCATTCAAAGCACGCTCATCGTATTCAGCGTTGCCGGAAGATTCTACGATCTGAGATGTAATGAGTGTGCCGTTGTCTTTCAGAAAAATACGAATCCTACATCTGAGATCTTGTTTCATGAGATAATCTGGAAGTCTCCAGTAAGGTCGGACTGCGCCTGGGATTGTCTGAACATAAGCCCCAAATTCAGAGGTGGCCTCATCCGAATAATCTCCGGTGAGCGCAGTTCCTTGTGAGAGCCGGTTTCCTTCGAGAACGAGTGCTTTGATGTTTTCATCCGCGGCTCCGTTCTTCTGTCCTTTCTTCGCCTCTTTTTTCACGTCTTTTTTGGCGTAATCAGAAAGTGAGTTGAGAAAACTCGTTTTCTTCTTTTCTTTTTCCTTGGCGGCTTCCTGGATCACGAGATCATCTTTGTTGATGACGTCCGGGGCTTCGGGTTTTGCTTCTACTTTGTCCGGCGCCTTGACCGCTTCGGGTTCTTTCGGAAGTTCGACCGCGGACTTTTCCATTTCTTTCAGTTCCTGGATCGTGAACTTAGGCATTCCGACAATGTCCACACGGACGGAAGAGCGAATGACTTCCACATCATTTGTTTTCCACAAGGTACCGACAGCTTTTCCCACCATGGCGGCGAGAAACAATAGCCCGAGATGTGCGACGAATGTGATCGCAAACTTCTTGGCGAATGTAGGAGTGCTTTCGACGTCGACCACTACTGGCCTCGCTCCACTTCGGTGACAAGCGCAATGTTACTCACGCCGGCCTTCTTTAAGGCAGCGATGAGCTTCGCCACTTTTTCGTATTTCAGATTGTAATCAGCACGCAGATACAGAACGTCCGTCTTCCCATCTTTAAACTGCTTCAGGATGGAAGGGATAACCTGCTCTTTAGTGATGGCATTTTTTCCAAGAAAAAACTTCTCGCCGTCAGTGATGGAGAGAATAACCAGCTCAGGCCGAAGACCAAGATTATTCACTTTCTGGGTCTTCGGAAGTTTAAGATCGATACCAGAAAAGAGCATCGGTGCGGTGACCATGAAAATCACGAGAAGCACCAGCATGACGTCCACGAGAGGAGTCACGTTGATGTCAGCGACAGGGCCTTTCCTTCCCGAACCCATCTGCATGCCCATGGCGATTAGTCCTTCTTGATAAGAATCGAACGTTCAATCAAATTCAGGAATTCCTGTGAGAAGGATTCCATCTGAGAATTGATTCGCGTGATCTGATTATTGAAATAGTTGTAGAACCAAACCGCAGGAATGGCGGCGGCGAGTCCCACGGCGGTTGCAACGAGAGCTTCCGCGATCCCCGGAGCAACTGCTTCGATACTTCCTCCGCCCTGAGAGAGACCGGAGAAAGCGTCGATGATTCCCCAGACCGTTCCGAAGAGACCGATGAACGGAGTGATCGCACCAATGGTTGCGAGAGTGGAAACCCGGAAATCCATTTTCTCATTGGCAGTGTTGTAACCGGACTTTAATGCGCGCTCAAGTGGCTGAAAGCCGTGCTGAGAAAAATGTTGAGCAATGTTACCTTTGCCGGTGGCCGAAATTTTCTCGCTGACTTTGTTCAACTCTTCGTAGCCCTTTCTGAACATGAGACTCATTGTGCTGTCATGATTCTCGGAAGCTTCGCGATTGATATCGGTGATGGATGTAGATGATTTGAAAAACTGCTGGAATCTCTGGTTTGCATCTACGACTGTTTTCAGCTGCTGCCATTTCTGCCAGATAATGGTCCACGACAGCGCCGAGGCCATAAGAAGGAGAAGAAGGACGATTTTAACGACGAGGCCAGACTCGAGGAGAATCTGCCAGATGTTCAAACCAGAACCATGCATGAATGTCACCTTAAGGTAAAAATTCTCCGTCCGTAATCAAGGAAGCGGAGACGGTATTTGTAATACGAAAAAGATATCACCCAAATAGCGGCCAGAAAAGCGACATTGAGCTTCGTCTCCACTCTCGCAGGAGAAAAATCATTTCCCCAGACGGGATCAAGTCCGAAGACCGCGCCCATAGGGGCAACGAACAGGAGAAGAAAACAAACTACGTTGCTCCAACTCTTGAAAGATTTCCCGGAAAGATAAAGAAGAGAAGAAAAAGACAACACAACAAACGGAAGGAGTCCGTAATAGTCCGGCACACTCATCCGGTAAGCGGCAGCGAAGATCGCGGTGAAGGCAAGACCGAGGATGAGGCGATTCGGTTTTTCTTTCTGGTTAAGAACATCATCGAGATATGCAATCACGATAAATTCCACGCCGAAAAAAAGGCAAAGCCCGATGAAAGAAGCGAAATGATAATACCAGTAGCCGATATTTTGCGGAACCATATCGACTTTCGCGATCGAAAGATAACCAAGTGTCATGAACACCGGAACAACCACTGCTTCCGCGCGGGGCCAGCTGACGAGTTCGCGAATAAGTTCACGGATGGATTTCAGCTGATAAAGGCGCATGGAAAACCAGCGATTCAGAAGAAAAAGCGAAATGAGCTTGGAGGTAATGAGAATTTCCCAGCTGTTGTTGTGAAGCCAGGATTCGACGATGGAGATTTCATGGTTGAGGAGAAAGTGAAAGAATGCTCCGATCGAAGAAAGAATCACGACCAGCGACACGTAGATGAGCTGGTAAGAGGCATAGTAACGGATGTTCTTAAAAAGAATACCGTCGTTCACAGCACTTTCTCAGGTGGAGAGAGCCACTTCACCTGCATTTCCGGCGAAGGATACAATCTGACATAGTCTTTATACTGATGATTGGTTTTCACCATGCGGTCCATTTTCCCGAGAAGCTGGAAGTAAACATTCCACAACTCCGGATTGGATTTCAAAAAATTGTCCATCTTCTTGGTGACTTCAAATTGTTGCTGGAAAGTGAAACCAGTTTCATTGATCTGTTTGTCGTACTTACTCAGGATCTCCTGAACGAGTGAAAGATCAGGTTTTGATCCGTAAAAGTTTGTTCCGGGAAGAGTTTTGAATTTTTCCGTTTCCACTGCCTTCTTAAAGTAGCCCTGCTCAAGGCGGAAGAAATCTTCGAGAAGAAGAAGAGAGATTTCAAGTTTCGAAAGATCAAGCGAGCGAATGAACGGCACAGAGAGAAGAAGAATCACTTCCCCATCACTTCCGGGAAGCCCCGCTCTCACGATGGACGGATTATTCAGAAGAAGAATCTTGAATTTTTTCTGGTAAAAACCCAGCTTTTCAAGAACGGTACTGAAAGATTTCTCGAGGCCATAGTCCGGCTTGTGAAAATCCCACTGCAGAAGTTGCGCGTTTTTCACCAGCCAGTATTCGGAGATGAAACCCCAGAGCTCATCCTGAGTCGGATATTGATAGCGCGATTTCTCGACGGAGAATTGCTCCTTCTTCATCGCTTGTACTTTCTTCTCTTTTATTTTCACAGATTCAGAAAGGCCGTCTTTCTGAAGAACTTTCTTCACACTTTTGAAGTTAACAAGTTCAAGCTCCTTCTCTTCCGGGAGCTTGTCTGCCGCAAATGCCATAGCCACAAGGGCGAGGCTAATGGACGCGAGTGTGACCCTGAATGTAGTGATCATAAAGTCGTCCCCAATAATAAAGTTCGGCGAGGTCCAGATTCATCGAATCGTAAAATTTCGGATAGCGTCCCTGGAAACAATCCGGTCTTTTCTCAGAAAGATATTCCTTCAAAATAAATCCCCGATGGTCCGCCACTTCCACATACGCCCATTTCGGATCCGTATGCACTTTGGAAGTTTCGATGACTTTCACCGGATGTGCACACTGAATTGTGGTGAGGCTTGCTGATTCACGAATTGCCGACTGGTGTACATGTCCAAGAAGAGGCTTCATATAAAACACACCGACAACACGTTCATCGGTCGCGGTTGTTTCCGCAAAGAGCGCTGTAGGGAAAAGGAAAAGAAGAAGTAAAACCTTCATCTCAGACCTTCCATCGGAACTGGATTGTTTCCCAGTTGTGACACTGAGGACATCTCCAGAAAATTTCATCTGAGTTGTATCCACATTGACTGCAGAAGTGTCTGGTCAGAGATGATTGCATATTGTTCAGGAGACTCTTGGTTTGAGTCAGAGCTTCCTGCACCTTCCCCACTTCGATCAGGATCTTGATGTATTCCACGCGCAGGACATCGCTGTGGCCATGATTCTTCATCCACTGATCCAGGAGCTCGAAAGCATCGTTGGTGCGCGACTGGTCTTTCAAAAGTCTGATCTTCGAGAGAACAACCGATGGCGAGCTCATGAGGTCAACGTCCATGAGTCCGAGGAAGTAGCCCTTGAGTTCCTGAAGGCGTGTCTTGTATTCGTCGTGCTGAGGAAGTTTACTTGAAAAATTTTCCATCGAGCCAAAAATGAAAGTCGCATACATCGGATGTTCTTTCAGGAGCTCAAGGAGAAGTCCTTTGGCATTTTCCATCTGCCCCAGAACAAGAAACAGGCGAAGACGCAGAATCTTGGCAGAAACCGAAGGTGCAAAACGGAAAGCATCTTCCAGCTCTTCGGCGCACGCCTTGAAATTCCCATTCTCAAAAAGCGCGCGCGCTTTCTGAACCAGAATGTGTGAGATGGTCTCAGATTGATTTTCCTGGCCGACTTTAGAAAGCATGATGCGATAGTTGTAGGCCTGATCCCAGTCCTCAATGTCTTCGTAGATCCGGCAAAGAGACTGGATCACATCCTGCTGATCGCGGTTGATCTTCAGGACATCTTTATAAGTTTCGATCGCCTTATCAACAAACCCGCCCTTATCAAAATCCAGAGCGAGCTCTTTCAGGGCCTGAAGACGAGTGCTTTCAGAAATACTTTCACGTGCGATCAGCGAGCGGTGAATGGAAATCGCTTTTTCGATCTCGCCGTTGGAACGAAAAAGTCCACCGAGTGCAAAATAGGTATCAATCGTTTCACGATTCAGATCAACTGCGTTCAGGAACTCCTTGATCGCGAGATCCTTGTTCCCTTCAATGAGGTACTGAGTGGCATTGAGGAAGATCCGTGACTGCGCTTCGAAAATCGAGTTGCGGTATTTCTTCGAGAGCTTGACTGCTTTATCACGTTCAATCACATAGTGATAAATGAGGACAAGCGTAATCCCGACTGCAACGAGAGTCAGCGCATTGTTTTTCCCCCAGTCTAAGAGAAGGGCGTAATTCATTTACTTACCCAGATTGAACAAGTACGAAGGCCGGGCCTTCGCCTCAAACTTTCCGCGGATCAAAGAGAGTGTGTCCTCAGAGTCCTGCATGAGATCAGAGAATGAGAAACGTTTTTTCTGCGGCTTCATGAAGCGAAGACCAAACTTACCCTTGAGCTTCATGTCTTTGTGAATCGCGCGACCTGCTTGCCAGAGACCGGCCACTTCATCGACGAGACCCATTTCTTTGGCCTCAGCTCCGTGGAAAATCTGACCCTGAGCAAGCTCATTGATGTCGACTTTGATTCTCTTTCCACGAACCGCCATGATGTCGTCCTTAAATTGCTGGTGAGTCCCCGCGAGAAGTTTCGTCAAAAAATCTCTTTCTTCCGGAGTCATCGGACGACCAGGGTTGCCGATATCTTTGTAACGGCCGGCCTTGATAGTTTCCTGCTTGTACTTCGCCCATGCGAAGAGTTCAGAGAGGTCTGCCATCTGCATGATGACACCTATCGAACCCGTAAGTGTTCCGGCGTTGGCGTAAATTTTTCTGGTAGCAGCTCCGATGTAGTAGCCACCGGAAGCAGCAACTGAACCGAAGCTCGCATAGATCGGCTTTTTCTGATCAATGCGTCTCACTTCTTCATAAATTTCCTGGGTAGGAGCAACCGCACCGCCGGGAGAATCAATACGAAGTATGATCGCCTTGATGTCGCGATCTTCTTCCGCAGTCAGAAGCATCTCAACGGTCTTCTTGGATTCAGTGATTTCGTGTTCGATCGGAATTACTGCGATCTGGGCATTCTTTGAAGAGTCTAGGAGACTCTCGCCCATCGCACTCGATTCACGCAATTGTGAGACAGTGTAAAAAGCAAAAACAATGAAGATGAAAAACAGAACTGTGACGAGAATAAAAATCCCGACAATTCCTTTAGAACGTTCGCGGCTCAAGGGACACTCCTTCCATAAGTATCAGAGCCTTAAGTATAACGAATTCTAAGGAAATGTGGGAAAGAAACGGGCCTAGAGCAGACCTTTCCGTGCGCAAGCGTCTTTGCGCGTCTGAATATCCATTTCTGCTTTGCTGGTGACTCCGAGAACAGCTCCTGCTCTTACGCGCTCATATTCCTGCGTATAGGAGTCAGAGATTGAAGTGTTTTCGATGACAAGGAAAGTTTCGTCGTTCATGTTGTTGGCAGAATCCGACCAATTGTGTGAACCAACCAGTACATATCTCCCATCCACTACGCCGAACTTATGGTGAAGAATATCGCCGCCACCAAGGTTGGCCATGCCACCCTCGCGAATCGGGTTACGCCACGGATGATTTCCTGGCTCTGGTTTACAATTTGAACCGAGCATTTCCAGTCCGAGCATATCGAGAAGTTCAGAGTAATCGCGGTAAGCAAACTTCGTTTCAATGATCACACCGACGTCAACGCCGGCATTGTGTCTCTTCTCAAGAATGTCCACAAGCTTTTGCTCGGAAAAAACAAAGAGAGCGGCCTTGAAAGTCCGCATTGCCTTGCTCATATAAGAAGCGATGAGACCATTGGTAGATTGTTCGAAAGGAAGAGTCTTAGAAGTTGGAGAGAATTGAACTGTGATTTTGCTTCCGCCCACATTCACACTGCGAGCGCCTCGGAATGGTTTTGCGAGATGGAAATTCCCTTTCCGTCCGTTCCCCCACATCGTGAAAAATTCTTCCGTAAAGAGTGAGGCGAAAGGGGTTGAATCAATCACAACCATCGAATTCGGATTCCCACGTGACTGAGGCGCGAGTGTGTCACCATGAACACAGCTCATTGTGAAATTGGCCGTACTCACGACAGTGGTTTTTCCGTCAATGATCACAAATTTATGGTGCATGAGTGCATTACCAAGAGTGCCATCGACACTCATGCTATCGTCCATCACCGGAACTTTTGCTTTCGCGAGCATATAGACAGCATCGCGAGTTTCAAGTTCCGCAACTTCAATGCGACCATTCTGATTTATATCAATGAAGGCCTTGAGTTCCCGGCTTTCAGTCGCTTCGTGTTCATTATTCGGATCTTCATGCTGGTGAAGAATATCGAAGTTGTAATCCTTTTCGAGGATCACTCTGACATCTACGCCGGCCTTTTTTCTTTCAATAAGAGCAGCTGCAACAAGTGGAAGTCTGAATTCAAGAACAGCGACATAAACTGATTTTTTAGCGGCCTTAATTTCGCGGATGAGGACTGCTTCGAGGTTGTCACCGGCGCGGGTGATGTGTCGATAAGGCTCAGTATATTGAGATCTTGGATTGCGATTGAAATAGGTCTCGATCCCGAAGGCCGAAGACATAAAGGTTAATGAGAGAAGCGCTAAAAAGTATTTCAAAAATGTCCTACTTATAAATGCCGCTAATAGTTGAGTTAAACTCTCCTAATAAACCGCCCCCGTCATCCAAAAATCTCTTACTTTGAAAAAACTAAACACTTTTTGTAGCGCGTTAAGCCCATGTAAACTCACCCCTTTACTTTTATTTCGGGTAGCCGATGAGGATAATGATGGTCCATGGAGGACCAAACGAGGGAATTTTTATGATGAAAAATCTCATTCTTTTAGCTGCACTCGCCTGGGTGAGTACTTCTTACGCCAAGCCGGTTGTCGTCCAGGAGTCTATGAAAGGCGTGGATAGCTTCAAAGTTGAAAAACCTGTTGAGGAAAGAAAACGCGAAGTGGCCGGTGGTAAATTTAATAAGAAGAAGGCCGCGGAGAAAGCTGAAGAGTCTACGGACTCTGACGTTGATTCTGAAGTACGCTACTGGCAATACTCGGAATAACTACCGGACCGGAATCTTTGTTCCAAAGATTCACTTTTTCGAACTCACTCTTTAATTGTCCGCACGCTGCGAGGATATCAGTTCCTTTCGTCGTGCGGATCGTGCACGTAAATCCCTTCTTAATCATCTGATCCAGGAACCACATGATCTTCTGCTCTGAAGGACGCTTGTACTTCGAACCGGGATATTCATTGAACGGAATGAGATTAATTTTCGACTCACGAGGATTAAGAAGTTTCGCGAGAGCGTCTACATCTTCCTGAGTGTCATTGATATCAGCTGCAAGGAGATACTCGTAAGTGATTCTTCTGTGGGCCTTCAGCGGGATCTGCTTGATCGCGGTAAAAAGGCGCTGGAGATCGTACACTTTATTGATCGGCATGAGCTCAGTACGAACGTCGTTTCTTGCTGAATGAAGAGAGATCGCGATGTTTACCGGTGGAAAATCGACTGCGAGTTTTTCGATCGCAGGAACAAGTCCTGAAGTAGAAAGCGTGATTCTTCTCTGACCGAGATTGAGTCCATTTTCCATCATGAAGATCTGAGTCGCCTTCTTCATGTTTTCGTAGTTATGAAGTGGCTCGCCCTGGCCCATGTAAACGATGTTTGTGAGTTTTTCCTCGGAACCAACGTTCTTATTCAGCCAATCCTGAACCGCCAGATACTGGCCAACAACTTCACCAGGTTTCAAGTGGCGCTTGAGACCCTGAGTAGCGGTATGACAGAAGGTACATCCGACTGCACATCCCACCTGAGATGAAACGCAAAGTGTGAGGCGTTCACGAGCAGGAATCGCAACTGTTTCGACTGTCTGACCATCAGTCATCTTCACGAGAAACTTTCTCGTGCCATCTTTTGAAAGACCGTTCCACACAATCTTCAGAAGATTCATGTCGTAATTTTCAGAAAGAAATTCGCGGGAGGCCTTCGAGACGTTGCTCCACTCGGCTGGATCGAACACCCATTTTTTGTAGACCCAATCAAAGATCTGAGTCGCTCCAAATGGAGAGAAACCCTTTTCTTTTAAAAGGGCCTTCAGCTCTTCGTGAGTTAGATCGTAAAATGAGGGCTTCATGTCCCTCGTTCTAAGGGGTTGGGTCCCTTCTGGCAAGGGCAAAGGACCAGACCAGGAAAGAATGCCATGCTTAGGAACTCAGATGTCTGTGACTTCGTCCTTGCGACAGGTGATTTTCACGTTCTTCCCTGACTTTTCTTCTATTTGCGGGATGGTCAGGAATGCCATGTCCTTCGAACATTTCCGGGTGATTTCGTTGAGAACACACACCGAAGCGATGGAAGCATCGTCCATGAGAATGTGCTTATTGGTGATCGAATGGATTTTGATCACACGGTTCACTTTCAAGCGACGCAGGCTCGGACTCCATTCGGCAGCCGAGAAGATGAGATTGCGGGAGAGAGTTCTGGTTTTTTCTTTGGCAAAGATCACCGGAGAATTCACGATCTTCAATTCGCAGGAATGAGTAGCGAGGATTTTTGAGAGAGGTCGCTGAGTCTGAGCAAAAGCTGAGAATGAAAGAAGAGCAACAAGAGCAACTGCGAATTTCATGGGGCCTCCGTGTGAACACAGATTAACCTCACAGATTTTTTTCTGCGATAGAAGGGAACGAAATTTCACAGGTGTCTAAAAAAAAGACAGGCTAACTAAACAGTTTTCCGAGAAGACCTTTCTTTTTGACCGGCGCAGTTCCTTCAACGGTCTCTCCAAACTTCACGAAAATTTCCTGAAGCTCTTTCAGGTCACGGGCACCATCGAGGCCAATGTTGTAATCCTGCACGGACAAAAGACGAACACTCTCCCCGCTTTGTTCTTCTGAGACTCTCGTCGCAAAAGATTTGAGATCATCAAGGGAAAGAAAAGTGAGAGCGCTGTAATCAGCGTTGGGGTCTGTTTTGGCAATTTCGCGGAGTTTTTCTTCAGGGACAAATCCTTCTTCCCCGAAAAAATGAACGACTTTATAACGGGCGGGAGTCCATGACTCGTTCTGGTTTTGCGATGACTGAAAATAATAAATCAGGTGAAGCGACATCAGTTCTCCTCGAAGTGACCAAAGTCGAGAGCAACAGTTCCGTTAGGAAGAAGTTCAACCTGAACGCCTTCGGTTGTGGACTTCGCCTGCGCGCGCTCAGGGTCTATCATCTTCATGAACGCAAAGTGCTTATGTGTACGGATCGTAACCGACTTCTTATAGCTGGTCGGATTGTAGAGATTGATTCTTCTCACATCAATAAAGTTGAGATCGGAAGCACCGGTTGCGCGGATGTTCCACAGACAGAAAACTTCACGATCCATGATCACTTCCGGAAGAGTCATGCGGATAAAGCGGAAAATATTTTTCCAGAACTCTGTCGTATTTTTCCCGGCCAGCTGATGACCTTCAAGTGTGATGAGTTTCCCCTCACCGAGTTCAGTGAGAGCGAGATTTGTCTGGTAATTGACGTCCTGAACTTTAAGATTATTTTCCAGGTAAAAAACCTGAAGACGCTTTTCAAGATCCGGGGCAAGGCCCGTTTTATCGAGTACAATCTTGTGACCCATCATAAAAAGCTTCAGCATCTGACTGAAGCCCGTACGATCAAGATTTTTTCCGTGAAAGAATTTAATCTTGTGAGAGCTGCTCTCGATTGTTTCCGGAGTAAAAGGAATTTCAGGGTGCATGCTGTAGAGCCAGCGGAAATCGTTTTCAAGAAATGGCACGAGGCCATTTTTTTCCCAGGACTCATCACCGGAAGTCACGACATCAATGACACTGAACGGACGCCAGTCGGCATCAAGCGCTCCCGCGTGAAGACGATAATGGTATTTTTCTTCGGCAGCATTTTGTCCGAAGTGATTTGTGAGGGCGCGAGGAAGAAGATCTTTTTTTTCTTCGTGAGTGAGAAGCGCACTTGAAACCCAGACATTGCGGGTGAAAAGTTCAAAGATATCCTGGAAAAAATCGACTTGTGGCTTTCCGCTTGTCAGACCACGCTCGAGAGTTTCACGGGGCCCGGAGCCGAGAACGCAGATTTCCTGTGAGCCAGACCAGAAAGGGCCAAGCGCCGCTTCCGCAGTCGCGCGGAAAAGGTCCCCCACTTCATGAGCAAACTCACTCTTCAGCTGAATTTCTTTTGAAGGATCATTGATCTCAATCCCTTCCGGATTATTTTTTCTGAGGTAACGTGAGAATCCCTGCTCGAAAGCAAGTGAAGTATCCGTGAGAAAAGAAATCAGGCGCTGTCCCTCTTTATAGGAAAAACGTGCACCCCAAACTGGTGCTTTGATTTTTTTAGTGGCGAGAAATTCTCCGAAGGATCCGAGAAATCCTGTCCACGCGTGAAATACTTTCGGTTCATACCATGAGTACATTTTGTGAAGCCGACCTTCATGATCAAGACACGCCAGATGTGTGCCGGATTCACAAAGCGCCAGGGTCCGCGCTGCATTTACAGGAATTCCGCCGTTCGGAAGAAATGGTGAAGGAGTCAGAGGAAGAAGCCAGGTGAACTTACGGCCGTGCTGCGTCAGTAGATTCGCCAGACGCCCGAGGTCGCGCTCGGGTAGAGACTGGCCGAAATCCCACTTTCCTTCGGCTTCGGCATGCATTCCCCAGTTGAGAGGGAGAAAAACGATTTCCTCGCGAGGAAGCTCGAGGATCCGGGCCTCCCAAAGGGCGGCGGAGGTCTTCCAATAGAAGAACCACTGCTCTCCCGGGCTCACTACATTTTCGCGATTCATTACGTTTAGTTTATCCCAATAATTTGCGGGAAGTGTACCAAAATTATCCATGACCAAAGACCGATTTATCCGCTAGACTTTGAGGCGCGAAAAAGGAATTTGCCTATGTGGTTTTTCACCCCCGAAGAAAAAGAAATCCAGAAAGTCTGCCGTGATTTTGCCAGCCGAGAGCTTGCTCCGTTCGCAGAAAAACATGATCACGAAGAAACCTTCAACATGAAGGCGTTCAAGCACGTCGGAGAACTGGGACTTCTCGGTATCACCGCGGACCCTGAATACGGTGGTGCGGGCATGGGGGCAACTGCCGCCACGATCGTGATGGAAGAATTCGGGAAAGCGGATGCGGGATTCACGCTCTCCTATCTCGCGCACACGATTCTTTGTGTGAATAACCTGAACAACAACGGATCACCTGAACAGAAAGCAAAATATCTTCCGAAGCTCGCCACTGGTGAACACATCGGTTGCATGGGTATGTCGGAACCTGAGTACGGATCTGATGCAGTTGGGATGCAGACCAAGGCCGTGCGTGAAGGTGATCAGTACTCGGTTACCGGAAATAAGATGTGGATCACGAATGCTCAGTATGCCGACATCGTGTATCTCTACACGAGAACCGGTACGGGAAAAAAAGATCTTACGACCTTCATCGCCGAAAAAGGCATGCCGGGATTTTCGGTTTCCAAAGAAATTCACAAAATGGGAATGAGAACTTCGCCGACGGGTGAACTCTCCTTCCAGAAAACAAAAATCCCGATGGCCAATCGTGTGGGTG
>JBJMLZ010000145.1:0-17013 GCA_045805035.1 Bacteriovoracaceae bacterium | reverse complement strand
GTCTTTGATGGTCCCTGCAGAAATTGCGCCTGACCTTCCACGGAAAGTGAAGAAGTCACGCGCCGACTGACCGAGGCCCGGTAGAGAGACGAGGCCCCAGTGAGATCATAAATTCCTCCCGCAAAAACCTGCGTTTCTTCTCCGATCGGAACGCGGACACCGGCCGCCAGCGCATTCTGAAAAATCGAACGAAGAAAACTGATCTGATTATCATTCTGAAGTTCCTGTCTCACATAATCCACGACAGTTGTGACCATTCCCAATCCAGTCTCAAAGCTTTTCTCAACACCGAGAACTCCGAGACTTGATTCCGAAGGCGTACGAACATCATGTCCCTGAGGCTTCATCCAGTTGATCCCACCGTGAACCGCCCATGATCCCAGAGGAAGATTAAACGTCCCCGCCAGCGCGTGCTGTCGATAATACAGTGGCTGCAAGCGAACGGGCGAAGAAACCGCGATCACATCCGGATTCACGGAAAGCAAAGTTCCCGTCACCCGCGTGAGAACGTACGGAGCATTCGATAATCCGTTGTAGTACAAAAACTGAGTTTCAATCGCATCCGTCTTTCTCTGAATCTTCAACGTCACGTTGTGATTTAAAGCATTGTTCAGAATCTTTGCTCCGAGATACTGGTATTCAACATCATTAGGAATGCGAATCTCAGTGTCCTCACTTTCAATCGGCAGACGATTTTTTCGCGGAAGCCAGGGACTGTGTGCGCCCGGAAGAAGCGCGGGAGTCTGGCGGGGAACATAGAGCACTTCCCAGTTCCAGTCGCCTTTTTCCTGTGAGAATGACAAACCAAGAGATGATTGCGTGACCGGGGTCGTGGGATCCACCCAGTTTTTCGAGTGAACGATGTCGGCGGGATTGATAATATCGGGCCCGTCGATCTGCATGGTCTGAAATCCCCCGCGGAAAGTGAATTCCCTCGAACGATACTGGAAGTGAACATTCTTCGGGATGTACTGAAAAGTTTCCTGAGCATCTTTGGCGAAAAAATCTGTGCGAAACCAGACATCCGAACGAAAGCGCCACTTCGACGACATTTTATTTTCAAGATTCAGCGAAGCGGACACACCACTTTTCTGACGAGGGGAGATGGGGGACGGATCCACCATGATCTGCTGAAAATACGGCGCCACATTCCCGCTGAATTTCCAATCAGCGAATACAGACGTCGATAAAAGCAGCAGCACCGTCCCTGATGCTGATTTCATACATCAGTCCTTGAGACTGCTCTGGGTGAAATCGTCGCTGGATAATCCGGTGTTCACTTTCACCGAAGAAAGGCGCACTTCGGTGGCGCGACCATTCTGATGATTCTGAACCACCATGTGCTGGGCGCGAAACACCGGACCGAATTTTTTGTAGTCTTTGAAAGAGATCGTTTTTTTCAGCTTATCGTGCATGTAGTAGGCGGTGTATTTCGGAAGGTGATCCGCCTTCGAAATCTTCGTCACGACTTTGGAATAATCCGAAGTTCCCGCCGCCGGAATGACTTCGATCCAGTAATAGTCCTTATCGATTTTGGTGAGTTTGCTGGAGGCCCCTTTCACTGCTTCAGAGTTCAGGTCTTCGGGAGAAATTTCGGAGCCAAGAAGGCCCGCTTTGGTTTTTCCGGTCACAAGACGCCGGACCTGGCCCGAAGAAGGAAGATAGATCCATTGCTTTTCATTACCGTCAGTATCCACTTGCCCAAGGAACGCCATGTTCTTGATGTCGGCGGGGCTATCGATTCTCGCGAGAACGGAGAATCCTTCTTCACGCAAAGTTTTTAAAGCGAGCTTCCGTGATTTCTTTTCACCGTTTTTTTCGATGATGATCATTTCAATCTCTGCCTGGTCATCCTTAGCGTCGATGAGGTCCTTCGATTTTTTCAGGATGTCCTCTGCCGATTGTGACCACACCGGCGATGCCATGAGAAGAATAATGAGTGAGGCGGCAACGCTCGCAGGAGGCGCGGAACGCATCCGCAGTGCCTGCGGGAATACCTTGAGAAACGCAGGAAGAAAATAGAGATCAGCGAAGAACCCGGCCATAATGGACAAAAGCATAAACCCTCCAAAGTTTTGGTTCATGTCAAATTCCGACGTGAGAAATATCGCAAACCCAGTGAACATAATGAGTGATTCAAGTAAACAGGCGTTTCCTTCCATGAGGACCGCAGTTTCCAGGGCCTTTTCTTTTCCACGAAGAGTGCGGAGGCGAGTAAGAACGTAAAGCGTATTATTGAAAGCAAATCCAAGAGCAATGGAAAATATCAGCGCGATCCCTGGCTTCACCTGGACATCAAGGAATGAGAGAGAAGTGATGAGGACTGCCGGTGGAATGAAGTTCGGAAGGCAAGCGATCACTGCCCAGCGAACGGAACGAAAAATCAGAACCAAAAAGAGACCAATAAAAAGGAGCGGCTGCCAGAATTCAAAGATCAATGAGCGCGCCACTTCCTGATTGAGGTCATGGGCATAATTGGCCATGCCACCCTCGGTGAAGGTGAGTTCAGGGAAATGTGTGCGCGCCAGAGAAATTATTTTCTCCTTGGTTGCCGAAATCTCGTTACTCATTAGATCAGAGAGGCGGATGCCAATCCGGGTGGAACGGGCGTCTTCAGTGAGAAAAGAGTTAAGAGGATTCTTTTCGGCCATGGAAAAAAGAAAGTAAGTTTCCGCGACTGCGTTTTCATCTGCCGGGAGGCGCCCCTGGAAAAAGTCAGACACCGAAACTGCCGCGCGTGTTCCGGGAACTGAACGAAGTTCTTTCCCGAGCTCTGAAAGGCGTCGAAGATTTTCTGGAGCCTTCCAGAAATTTTCTTCCTGCGCTCTGGCCTTCAGCTCATAAGAGAGAACTCCACCGAAGGAGCTGTCGATCCATTCGGTGGTTTTTCTCACCGGATCGTTTTCCGGGAGATCATCAAACAGGCGGAGTGAAAAATTAAGGCCGGTGATGTCCTTAATTCCGAGGGAAAAAATAATAGCAGTAACAAAAAGAATGGATTTTGGTTTTCGGATGGCGGAAAGTGTCCAGCGGGCCTCACCGTCGACGAACTTCCGGAGGCGGGAGTTCACGAGCGGAAGGGCAATCAGCATCACAATCTGGCTGACGACCGCCACAAACGTAAGAACTATCGCCACTGTCTTTCCGTATTCTGAGATCAGAGGAATAGGTGAAGGAGACAATGCGAGAAATCCCATCGCGGTAGTGAGAATCCCGAGGGCATTCGGCAAGGCGAGTTCTTTCATCGTTTCCCAGGCAGCACGCAGGCGCTCTTCACCGGATTTCCCTTCCGTTCTTTGTGACCAGAGGTGGAGCGTGTGAATGAGAAGACTCATGATCGAGACACTCACGATCACGGGCAAGGTCACGAGAATTGCGTTCATCGGAACTTCAAAGGCGGCCATGAGTGCCAAGGAAAAGAGATTACTGATAAAAAGAGTCGCGAAGGCGACAAACATCGCACTAATGTGAGTAAAGAGAATGAGAAAGAGAAAACAGAAGGCACCCGCGGTGTAGAGCAGGAAATGCCCGAGCTCTTTCTGGATGATATGGGAGAGCCGCGCCTGAAGAAGCGGCACGCCCGCGGATTCAACACTGGCGTCGGGAAAAACTTTTTTGATCTCGCGGTCGATTTTTTTCTCAAGCTCTTCCATCACCGTGCGATTTTTGGAAGAGGATTCCACCATGATGAGAGTCGAGCGGAAATCTTTTGTCACAAGGAGCGGATAAAGAAGCGGATTGTTTATCACCGCCGACTTCCAGTTCTGGGGAGGAACACGATCAAAGAGACTTCCGATGACAAGCTCATCGCGCTCTTCTGAAGCCCCCTCAACGTGAGAAAGCGAGATAACTCTCGCCACACCTTCCATTTCTTCAAGCGAGGTGGAGAGTTTTTTCAGTCTCTCAATTTTTCCCGGTTCCACCCAGGTCTCTTCCCGCGGATAAGTGATGACATAGAGATAAGGCTGTTCTTCGTGCAGACGAAATTCTTTGCGGATCTCATCATGATGAAGAAGGAGCGGATGTTCTTTCGGGTAAAACTGATCGACCGAATATTCCGTGCGAAGCTTTGTCACCTGCCAGCTGCTCCAGCCCAGAACATGGAAGAGAATAAGCCAGCCGAGGAAAAAAATGTGTTTCATAACCAGTCCATGGTAATGAGTTGATCTTCTGTTCTGAGGTTATTGAGTTTGTAAGTGCGGTCACCGATGGTGAATCCCGGTAGCTCGATGGTTTCACTTTTCTGAGAAACAAGTGTAGCGAGCGCGCCGGTGAGAACATTGACCGGAATTCTTTTGTCCGGACGATAGAGGAGCTGATAAAGAGGTCCGAAGTTCCACTGAAGTGAAGTATCTGCTTTTGCGGTTGAAAAACGGAGAGCGCCATTGACGAGTTCCATCTTCATCGGCACGGAAACTTTGAGCTGATAAAAAAGATAGTCAATGGGAGCACCACTCATGAGTGTGATGAGAGACCCTTTTCCGGAAACGGTGGCATTCCACTGAGATTTATCTTCTTTCAATGAAAGAACGTAAGAAGAAGGATCATTCTTTAAAACAAATGGGGTAGACGCGGAAAAACGCTGAAGATCAGGCCAGGCAAAAAACTGCATGAGCCGTGAGCCCAGAAGTTTCCTGAACGAAGCGTTTTCTCTCAGGTCATAGAACTTCGGGAGAAGAGTTGCGGCACGGTCCTGCATGAGAACGCGGAATCCTTCCTGCGAAAGAAAAAACTTCGGTGTCTCACCTTTCAGAGCAGGCGGGATTTCCTGAAGGATAACATCATCCGCGAGATCAATCGAAAGATTCCCCTTCAGAAGAAATCCGTTGCTATCGGCCGAAGCAATCGCGAGATCACTCCATTCTCCTTCCGAAGAAGAGGCCTTCGGCCACTCCGAGCGGATCCAGTCATTGAGAAATGGCGCCACTCGATCCCGGATCAGACCTGTCAATGAGGCAGGATGCAGGAGCGCCTCTTTTATTGTCGATTCGATTTGTTCTCCGATGCCGCCGATCCCTACGCAGTGTGGAGCACTGAGTTCCCACGATTCCGCAGGAAGAGCGAGATCCAGATCAGAAAGCACAGGAAGAAAATCATTATTATTAGTGAAAGAAAAATGGGAGAGGAGAGACAGTGAAGGCACACGAAGAGAAGCCGCTGAACACGTCGCCTGGACTCTCACCTGAATGACATTGCCTCCGAAATCGCGGGTGATGAGCTGATCCACAAAAATTCCACCTATCGAAACTTCGAGCGCGCCGTCAGCATCAAGGGAAAGAACACCGCTCGCGACGTTGAAGTCCCGGATCTGTCCGATGACCTTGAATCGAAGATCCTTCAGCACAGGTTTAAGGTCACCTGCGGGGAGCACGAAAGAAGATTCAGAACGCTCAAATGAGAGTTGGGATTTTCTTAATTCCTGAGAAATAAATTTCCTCGGTACCCATTGGGCGAATTCGACTGTTCCAGCGTGAAGTGAGAGGGAAAAAAGCACACACGGCCAGAGGGAGGACAGACTTCTTGTCATGAGGAGGGGCCTCCTGGTCCAGAATCATTCTGAACTGTGGTATTTCTACGACCTTTCTTTCCGAAAAATTAAACGCTCAGGTAACTACGCGGATCCAGTGGCCGGCACCAGATATGCTTGTTTAGTCTGTGGAGGTACGTATGCGGGATCCAGATGAACAATATTTGATTACTGAACGGGAAGGTCGGGACCGCGACCGTTATTACATTCCGGGCCCGGATGCTGATACAAGTTCAGGATCAGGGCCCGATTTCCGTGATCTTACTTTGAAGGAAGAAGTCGGAGAGGCCCTTGGCTTTCATGAGGACATCGACGCTTCCCAGGTCGACGTGGACGCGCATAACGGGGTGATCACGCTTTCAGGCTCCGTGATGAGCGAGAGAGAACGGACCGAAGCCGAGGAATGCGCATCCAACATCGACGGAGTCATAACCGTCATCAATGACATTCGCATTCAGACGACGTCTAACCGGTAACCGTCTTTCACGAAATTGATCTGCAGTGAATTGATGCCCGCATCCTCAAGTTTTTTTCTGAGACATGAAACGTGGAAGAAGATGCGTGAATTAAAGCGCGATCCTTCTTTCTCGAGAATGTCCTGAATTCGATCGAGGCTGACGACGCTTCCAGCTCGTCTGGCGAGAAGAGAGAGGATCTTCACTTCCGCACGCCCGAGTGCCACCACTTTATCTTTTACTGAGAGAATGCGTGCTTTCTCATCAAGCCCGATGCCGCTGTAGAGAAGCGGACGCTGGCCATGCTCTGCCTTCGCGAGAGTTTTTGCCAGAGCACGATCAAAGATTTTCAGGTTCAATGGTTTCAGAAGAAACTCATCAAGTCCGGTAGTGCCCATGATAAGAGCGTCCTGATAGCTTCGGTCACCGAGATATAGCACGGGAAGAAAACTCCCATTGTTGCGGAGGTTTTTCACGAAAGTGAAAGCATTCTCATCCTGATTGTGGATATCAATCAGCATGATCTGGAAATGGGCCTCAGAAAGAAGTTTTTTAGCGTTTGCCATCGAGGAAGAAACCGTGACCGTAAAGCCTCTGGTCATCAGCAGGCAGCGGATGGCAAGAGCGGTTTTAAACTGTGAAGCAACTACGAGTGCCTTAGTCATGGGAGTCTCCTTGGTGGTGGGTGAGTAAATGGATAATGACATTTTTTTTTACCGCTCTCCAGACTGCATAAACCTCCCTTTTTACTCTTCCATATTTCTTCCAGAATCAGTTACGATGGAAGGAAAGGATCACCATGAAATATCTTTTTTTTCTTCTCGTTCTTGTGAGCTGCAGTTCCATGGACCGCGAGAAGTGCATGACCACAAATTGGTATGAAAAAGGCGTGGAAGACGGAGCGGCAAAAGGGAAAGACTTCTTCGTTGAATACAAACGCGAATGCGCCAATAAAGGTGTCACGATCAACGTGGCCGAAGCAAATTATCACAAGGGCGTGGCCGAAGGTCTGAAGTCCTGGTGCAGTTTCAGTAACGGCCTCTCCCAGGGTCTTGAAGGCAGAAAAACGACTCCTCGTTGCGATGGCATCAGTTCTGCTTACACTCGCGGTTATGAAGAAGGCTACCGTGAATTTGTCGTGTCCATGAGAAAGAAGCGCGAAGAGGATGAGCGCAAAAAAATCTACAATTCGGAGATGGAAAGTTTCCGCTCCAAGGTTCTTCACTCAGACTCCAAAGAATGCTCAGTGGATTCGGATTGCCACAAGGAAGGCCAGTGCCAGTTCGGACATTGCGTTCATAACAATCAGAGCTGCACTTATAACTACGAATGTAAGATGCGTGGGTGGTGCCGGGAAGTTTCGGAATGGACGCCGGAAAGAACAAGACTCACTCTTCGCGTCTGCGACTACTGATTATTTTTGGTAGCAGATAAGAAGGATGGTGAGCTCATTGCCATTGAATTCTTCCTTGAGATCTCCCCTGTGAAGCTCCATCACCCTGCGCGCGACTTCAATCCTTCTATTCATGATCTTCGAGTGATCTCCTCCCGGGTGGCGATTGAATACCAGCGCAACCACTTCCTCACCTGTCGCAGGTGAACGATTCTCAATTTTGAGTGTCGAATTATTCTCGATGTGAATCAGAAGGTGAGAGATAACATTGGAAACGACACTGTTCTCGAACATCCAGTCGTTGAAGTGGATCACAATATCTTTAAAGTCGTCTTCGTTGTAGTCGAGATGAATGTTCTTTCGTTCAAAGACTTCGCGGTAAATATCAATTTGCCGGCGCATGATATCGACGAAGTTGTGATTTTCGGCCGAGATGCCTTCACGACTGTGGGCCATCGTCTGGAGCAGATCAATCTGTTCGACGAGATTCGTGAGATAGTTAATGTCACGGGAGATCCGATTGGTGTCTTCTCCCTCGGGAAGATTCAGGCGATTGAACTCACTGTGGATTTCAATGAGATTACTCAAGGCCTCTTTGGAAGTCACTCGCAGCAGGACACTGATGTTCTGAAGTTGCGAGCGCGCTTTCTTGCGCTGATCGTAGAGTTTCAGGATAAACCAGAAGGCACCGGCGAGGATGAGTGAGATGATAATGCTGAAGTACCACGGAAAGGTATGGATGAGAGAAGGATTCTTTCTCCACGTCTTGAAGACCATTTTTCTTCCGTAAAGTTCCTTGGTCTTCGAGTAAACTTTCGCCTCTTTCCTCGGTTCGATGGAGGTCGAAAAATAATCCCGGCCGGTTTCCTGGTCGATAATCACGAGATCGAAGATGCTGACGAAGTCGGCAATCCGGAATTTCTGAAGAAACGCTTCACTGGAAATAACGACTGCATACCATCCGGCAAACTTATTTTTTTCGTATACCGGCTGATAAAAAACAAAACCCGGCTCACCCTGAAAGAGGCGAAAAGGCGGAGAGAGGAGAAAGGCCTCATTCTTTCGGAGCGATTCCTGCAGATAACCAATGTTCTGAGTGATTCTACCTGCCGCGGGTGCATTCTCTGCTTTAGGAAAGGTCCGGACGATAAGACCATTATGATCGACGATGTTGAATCCGATAAACTCCGGATTCGCGCGCTGGATGACACCGGCGTATAGTTCGTAATTTCCCTGCATGATCCCGTTGTGACCAAGAAACTGTGCACCCAACACACTCACCATTTGCGGAAGAGCGAGATAGCGTTCAAAACGATCGATCACCACTTGTTCAATGGCGATGATTTCTTCCTCATCTTCCTTTTCCTCAAGATACTTGAGTGAAGAAAACGAGACCTGTATGAGGCCATAGAAGAGAAAGAAGAGAACAATCGGGAGAATGCGAAGAGAAATTTTCATCAAGATTATTTTACGGCCGGAGACGGCCATGTCATCTTCTTTTCATCCTCAGAATGAGATACCATAGGACCATGTCACTTCATGCTCTCTACCAGAAAGTCGCGGCTTTTGAGGAAGGTCTTTCCGATACTTCAAGGACCCTTTCTCAATGCAAAAAAGGTTGCTCACAATGCTGCCATGTGGATCTTTCCGTCTTTCGTGTTGAAAGTGACGCAATCCGTGCCTGGTTCAATGGCCTCTCTGAAGAAAAGAGAAATAAATTAAGAGAACTTTGGAAGAACCCGGTGGAGAAGGGTCACTGTGAGTTTCTCTACGATGGGGCGTGTTCGATCTATGAAGCGCGGCCGTTAATCTGTCGCACGCAGGGACTTCCTTTGCGGTTTCATGAAGGCGGGCAGACCTATCTGGATATTTGTCCGTTGAATGATGAAATGATCGAAGTCGTCACCCCTCAGGAAATCATGAACCTCGATCTCCTGAATGTGATCCTCTCGCAAATGGAAAGAGAAAACGGTCCTGAACGCCCGCGCGAGCGCCTCGCCGACATTAAGAAAGAATTTTACTGAGAAGGGAATCCTCGTTGGAAAGATCTTTGAGATCGGTCTTCTTGAGGAGAATCACTTTGGCGTTGTCACGCACTTTACAGCCGTGTCTCACGGGCTCATTGTTCAGAAGTTCATAGATTCCGTACAAAGTCCCGCGCTCGATTCTGTCGAAGATTCTTTTCTTTCGGGTGAGAACGGCTTCGCCGGCAAGAACGATCACACCGGTATTCGGAATCTGATCTTCATAGACAAGGTCGAAGGCATTGTGGAATTCGAATGAGCCGAAATGCCTTTCAAGCTCTGCGAGCTCCTGGTCCGAAAGTTTTCTCGTGATACGTTTCATAGACCCAGTTTAGCCTTACCGGGGAAATGGAAACATGTTCCAGATCAGATAATTTAATAATTGAGGTTGGCAAATTCGAGGAGCTTTTCCTCGTTGATCACGTAGATTGTCTTTCCTTCCTGCTCAATGAGCCCCTCATCACGGAATTCAGTGATAAAGCGGATCACTGTTTCAGAAGCAGTACCAATCATACTCGCGATTTCTTCACGGGTGAGTTTGATATCAAGACGCGTGCGCTTGCCTTCCTTCACGCCGTAAGACTTCATGAGACTCAGGAAAAGCTCTGCAAGTCTCTCGCGCACGTTCTTCTGAAACATCGCCGCGTTTTTTGATTCCGCTGATCCCATTTCGCGGGAAAGTTTACGGATGATATTGAGAGCGATCGAAGGTTCGTTTTCTATTGCCTGGAAAATATATTTCTTATCGAGGAAACAAACCGTAGTGTCTTCCATCACTGTCGCAGTAGCAGTGTAGTTCTCATTGCTGAAAAGACTGCGATGACCGAGAACATCTCCGCCGCCGGCGAGACGAACGATGGATTCTTTGCCATCGGTACCGGTTTTAGTGACTTTGATTTTTCCGTTATTGATGCAGTAGAGGCCAAAGGGAGGGTTGCCTTGATAAAAAAGAATCTGACCCTTCTTATAAGTGTTTGTCACTTTGTGCTGGCCTACCTCTCGAAGGGGATGCTCCTCAAGATCGCAGAAAATTCCTTTTCCACGTGATTCGCAATTTTCGCAATTCAGGTGCTTCGCTGGGTGGGCCATAGATCCTCTTTGTAGTTTTCTTATGCCCAGTATACAGGATGAGGTTGGCTTAGAAACCTGATGCAGATCAGTTTATAAAGAATTATTTCTGGGCCCCGAACTCGTGATTGCAGTAATATGTGTATGTTTCTTCATAAATTCCGGCCCTTCTTAGTAGGGTGAATTTGCTCCCAAAGGAAAAGTCCGGTCGCAAGCACGCCAGCTCCGAAGATGAGCCCAGAGTTGAGTGTATCAGTTTTTGGCTGAGTGGCCTGATTGCCCGCCAGATCCTTTAACATCAGAAAAGTGGTGGTCAGAGTCAGAGAATTTGCGACTTCTCCGCTCATGGGTAGACCTCGTGGACCTTCCTGCGGCTTCACAATGAAAGTCACCGGTCTTTCCATCGTCACGATTTCACCAAGTCCAAGTTTTTTGAGCGATATCGGCACCGCTTTTTCCACATGAAAAGTTGGATTCATTAACGTGCGGTTTTCGATCTTCACCGGATGATATTCAACATGACCTTTGAGTAGGACTTCATCATCCGGAGCAAGGCCACTCAGAATTATCGCGAGTCCTTCGTTTTCAAGTGCAATGGCGTGGTGAAGGGTGGGACTGCCATCTTTTAAGTCGTGCACACGCGCGACAATCGTGACGTCTTCGGCCCTCGCACTGAGGAATGTGAGAAAGAAGAACGCAAGGCAAACGAGAAACATATGGGAAGTTTTCATACTTTGATTATCGCGAAGAATATGTGCCGTGAATCTGAGATGGAGAGTCATCACTACATGATCTATGTCATGAAACAGCGTTGCTTTCTGAACGGTAAATAAAGTGTTCCCCTGAATCCGAAGAGGCAAAGGAGTGAATTATGTTTTATCGACCTAACATTCTCGTCGCCACTGATCTCTCTGAAACTTCCGATCTCGCATTGGAGGCGGCAGGGGAGTTATGCCGTCGGTCCAGCGGAAATATAAGTGTGGTTCATGTTTCCCAGATTCCCGAGCAGTGGGACTGGCTTTCGGGGGAAGTCGACATGACTTTTTATCCGGATAATTATCGTGAGCAACTCCTCAAAGCAGTACGTGATCGGCTGGAAGATCAGATCAACCGGTGTCTCGTGAATGCGGAAATTGAAATTGCATTTGGACATCCGGTGAAAGGGATTCTCGAAACTGCGGATAAACGACATGCCGATATTATTATTCTGGGACACAGAGGAAAAGGCACACATTTTCACCTGGGTGACGTCGCTGCAAAAGTGGTTGCCGCTTCTTCGCGTCCTGTTCTGGTAATTAACCGCGAATTTTCGCTTGACCGTGTGGCGGGACTCATTGACCCCTTCCTTCAGGAAAAGCGCATCTTCTCTGTCACTGCCGAGCTGGCAGGCGTAGGCGCCTCGAAGCAGGAATATATTTCCTTGTGGCCCGACGTTCCGGTCTTTGTGGAGAGGGATGTTTTTAATTCCAATATCAAAGTTGATCGCCTGACGGATGAGAGAAAGAAAAATATCAGGACTGAGCTGGAGCAACGTATCCGGGATAACATTGACCGGAGTGTTTCTACTACTATTCGTGCGGAAGTTTCGCCCGAGCACAAACTTCGGGACGGGATTGTCCGGGTTCTGGAAGAAGATCAAGTGGACGTAGCCGTCATGTCCAAACATCAGAAGGGGAAGCTCGAAAAGATTCTCCTCGGTTCTTCTACGCGAGGAGTGCTCGATCACTGGAAGGGAAATCTTCTCGTGCTTCCTTCTTGATTATTTACCACTTCTTACGACTTTTTCTTTTCTAGGTTTATTGAAGATGGATGTTTCAGTCTTCGTCGAACCTTTGCCCCGCGACTTTGGAAACTTGTCCTTGAGTGACTTGAGACTCTCGCTGAATTTTTGTGTAAATTTCATATGAACCTCCCGGTAATTAAAGACTAAGTCCCTCCTGAGAGTTTGCAATCGTGCCGTCAGTCAGATGACCAAGTTTCACAGGTAATGATGATGAGTATCATGTCGCTGTCTGACCGGCGTCAAGGATGTCTGCTTTCAATTCGGTAGAATGAGCTTAAAGGGGCCCTTTATGAATTTCGGAAAAAAAGTATTGATAGCAGTTGATATGCAAGAGACGACTCAAACTCAGCTACGCGAATTAAAAAAACTCGAGTTCTTAAAAGGTGCAGACGTGCATTTCATTCACGTTTTTCAGACGACCATTGCCACATATGGATACGGAGAATTCTGCCAGATGTACCCGGTAGAGCCTAACCGGAAAGAAATTGAAAGTTCTGTTGTCTCCTCAATGACACAGATGACTGATGGAGCACTTGAAGCAGGAACTAAGATTACTTACAGATGTTTATTCGATGAGAATCCAAAAGAGGAGTTCTGCCTGTACGCCAAGGAAGTGGCAGCGGATACGATCATCATCTTTACCAGGCAAAAACATGGAATTTTCGAAAGTTCCTTTGCTCAATATTGTGCCCGTCACAGTCCATGTCATGTGTTAGTACTGAAGGCCTAGCGGCGTTTCCTCGCGGTCAGTATAATTTCCGCAAAAAGTCCGGTGTACATTGCAAATAAGGCCATACCCATAAGTTGCAGAAGGATTCCGAGAATTTTTCCACCAGTAGTCACCGGAGTGATATCCCCATAACCGGTGGTTGTCGCCGTAGAGAAGCTCCACCAGAAAGCATCGATCAATTCATTCATGTGGGGGTTCTTATCTTTTTCGAGGATGTGAAAGGCGAGACCCGAAAGTCCGATCAGACCGTTTCCTACCACTGTCAGCATAATGAAAACCTGTGAACTTATTAATACATAGATCTCGCGGCAGAATTCAGAGAAATTTGAAAGGATATTCATTTCTTCATCGTATCAGGTGGCCATTCCAAAAACATGACGAACATCAGCTTTTGACCTTTCCGGCATCAGGGTCTCTGCGCACCACGAGAGTATCATGAGCACAAAGGAAGCTTATGGTTTCGTGTGTACATTGTGATGAAAAGGCGTTTGTCCCTCTCTACCTTGAGGAAGACAAAGCACATCAGCTACCTTTCTGTTGTCAGGGTTGTCTCACGGTCTACGAAATCTTGAAGCTTAAAGGCCTCAGCTCTTACTACGACATTAAAAATTCTTCGACACCCTTCAAACGCCGTTCTCCGGTCGAAATTTCTACTCATGATCTGAAATATCTCGACGACGAAAAGTTTCTTGCTGATCACGCCCATCATTCCCCCGATGGGGATCTCGTGATGGAGTTTTATCTCGAAGGCATTCACTGTCTGGCGTGTTTGTGGCTCATTGAAAAACTGCCGGAGTTTGTTCCCGGTATAAGTTCATCGAAACTTGATCTGGACAAGTCAGTCGTGAGAGTCGCGGTGAGAGAGGGAAAGTTTTCTGAGGTTGCCCGCGAACTCGATCGTCTGGGCTATCGCCCGCACGCTCTTAAAAGAGATGAATCCTCTGATCAGTTCCGTCGCGCGGAAGAGAGAACTTATCTGAAACGCCTTGGTGTAGCAGGGGCAGCCGCGGGCAATATCATGATCTACTCCGTGTCTCTTTATGGAGGTGCGACTGAGGAGATGGCCCGGATTTTTAATATTCTCACCGTGATTCTCGCGATTCCGGTTTTCACTTACAGTGCGTGGCCCTTTTATAAGAGTGCCTGGACCGCGATTAAAAATAAAACGATCTCTATCGATGTCCCGATCTCCATGGCGCTTCTCATGGGCGCCACCATGGGTGTGTGGGGACTCGTTCAACGCTTCGAAGAAAATTATTTTGATTCTCTCACTGCCCTGGTCTTTCTTCTCCTCCTTTCCCGTTATTTTCTCCGGAAGATCCAGGACAAAGGACTGTCAGCGAATGATCTTCATTACTTTTATCAGAACGAAAGTATTTTGAGAAAAACGGCAGACGGATTCGAAGAAATTCATCATCAGTATCTTCAAGTCGGTGACATCATCAAAGTCCGCCGTGAGGAATTTATTCCGGCAGATGGAATTGTTCTCGAAGGGGATTCTCTCATCAACAACTCCCTTCTCACCGGGGAATCCATGCCTGATCACGTGAAAATCGGTCATAAAGTTTTCTCCGGCACCCAAAATCTTGGAGAAGAACTTCTCATGAGAGTTGAGAGAGCGAACAAAGACTCACGGCTCGGAAAAATCCTGAAGAACGTGGAACAAGGCTGGGCGCTACGCTCACGTACGGTCGATGTCACTGCGGTAGTCGCCAGATATTTTACATTGTCTGTTGTTTTGCTTTCGGTCCTCCTTTTCCTGATCATTCTTCCGGAAGGAAGTTCAATTGCGCTTGAGCGTGCTTTCACACTCCTCATTGTCACATGTCCCTGTGCTCTTGCGATTTCCGTACCGCTCACATTTCATCGCTCACTATCGCTTGCCGCTCAACACGGGATCATTGTGAAAAGCGATGAGGTTTTCGAGAAACTTTCTCAGTTGAAGTCCATCTATCTTGATAAAACCGGCACGATAACCGCGGGAAGACTCGAAGTCACAGAGCTTATTACCGATCGTGACCTTTCGAATATCATTTACAGTCTCGAGAAAAATTCCCGTCACCCGGTGGCACGCGCTCTCACTGAATATGTTCTTCGCAAGAATGTCATCGCGATAGAAGTTGAAAACTTCCGCGAAATTCCCGGCAACGGTGTGGAAGGATACATCGGTGGAAAATTCATTGAGATCGGCAAAGGCGAGATCAAAGAAAACGGACATGTCATCGGACATTTCACCGTAAAAGATGTCATTCGTCCGGACTCCAGACGAATCATCTCCCGTCTCATGAAGAATGGTCACGATGTGCATATTCTTTCAGGTGATAAATCCGAAGTCGTGAAGGCGATGGCAATTGAAGCGGGAATTCCTTCTGCGCAAGCTTTACCTTCCATTTCTCCGGAAGAAAAAGTCTCTCAAGTAAAAAACTCCAAGGTCATCATGGTCGGTGACGGTGCTAACGATGCCATGGCCCTCAGTGCGGCGGAAGTCGGCATAGCGGTCTCCGGTGCGATGGATATCGCTCTTCGCGCTTCCGACGTTTATCTCACCACTCCGGGTCTTGATGGAGTGGAGAAGCTCCTCACTCTTTCCCGTGAAACCATGAAAGTGGTGAGAAGAAATCTTGTTCTCTCACTGATCTACAATTCTCTTTCCGTGATTTTTGTTTTCACTGGTGTGATCGGGCCACTCGTTGCTGCGATCGTCATGCCGGTGAGTTCATTGACAGTTCTTCTCTCCACTCTCGCAGGGACAAAAAAAATGAGGTCGCTGTGGAAATCATAATTGTACTTCTTCCGCTTGCTCTCGCTCTCGGCGCTGTCTTCCTGGGATTTTTCCTCTGGGCAGTGGCGAAAGGACAGTACGACGATGTGGAAACTCCACGCCACAGAATGCTTTTAGATGAATTGACAGGTCCACAGGACCGGAAAAAAGGAAAAGATATATGAGTAACTCTGGCCAGGTGAGAACCGGAACTCCGGACACCTTCAGCTACGATGACGAGATCGTAAGATACTTTGTCATCGCCACTCTCACGTGGGGCGCAGTCGCGCTTCTCCTGGGAGTGACTATCGCGTTCCAGCTTGCGGACTGGCACGTGAACATGGGAATGCAGTGGACAACTTTCGGGCGCCTTCGTCCGCTTCACACGAATGCCGCGATCTTCGCATTCTGCGGAAACGCGATCTTTGCGGGGATTTATTACTCTCACCAGCGACTCCTGAAAGCACGTCTCTATAATGATCTTCTTTCCCGCATTCATTTCTGGGGATGGCAACTCATCATCGTCTCGGCAGCTTTGACTCTTCCCTTCGGGATTACCAGCGGCAAAGAGTATGCCGAACTTGAGTGGCCGATCGATATTGCGATCACTGTGATCTGGGTGGTATTTGCAGTAAACTTTTTCGGAACCATCCTGAGAAGAAGAGAGCGCCACATCTATGTCGCGATCTGGTTCTATATCGCGACCATTCTCACTGTGGCGGTTCTTCACATCGTGAACTCACTTGAAGTTCCGGTGTCACTCACAAAATCATATTCTCTGTACGCAGGCGTTCAGGATGCACTCGTGCAGTGGTGGTACGGGCACAACGCTGTCGCATTCTTTCTGACTACTCCTTTTCTTGGTCTCATGTATTACTTTGTTCCGAAAGCTGTGAATCGTCCGGTGTACTCTTACCGACTTTCAATCATCCACTTCTGGTCG
The DNA here is from genome assembly GCA_045805035.1 of Bacteriovoracaceae bacterium. Classification (GTDB taxonomy): domain Bacteria; phylum Bdellovibrionota; class Bacteriovoracia; order Bacteriovoracales; family Bacteriovoracaceae; genus Peredibacter. Next base: position 329 of record JBJMLZ010000145.1, on the reverse strand, counting down.
CTCGTGTTCATTTACATCTGGGCGGGCCCGCACCATCTCCTTTATACAACTCTTCCGGAGTGGGCGCAGACGCTCGGTATGGTTTTTTCTGTCATGCTCTGGATGCCAAGCTGGGGCGGGATGATCAACGGCCTTCTTACGCTGAGAGGAGTGTGGTCAAAAGTCCGTACGGAACCATCCGTGCGTTTCATGGCGGCCTCACTTACTTTCTACGGCATGGCAACCTTCGAAGGACCGCTTCTCTCGATCAAATCTGTGAACGCCATCGCTCACTTTACTGACTGGATTCCGGGCCACGTTCACGCCGGCACTATCGGCTGGAACTATCT
>JBJMLZ010000144.1:0-6730 GCA_045805035.1 Bacteriovoracaceae bacterium | reverse complement strand
GATCAAGCTGCTTGGTTTTTTCGCGGGTATCTGCAAAGAGAGCAGAGAGTTTCTCCAGAACTTTTTCTTCCTTGGCGGCAAATTGCTTTTCCACTTCTCCGAGGATCTTTGAACGATTGAGCAGGTAATTGATCGCAGTCGTGGAAGTGATCGCTTCGATACGACGAACGCCGGAAGCGAGAGATGTCTCAATGAGGATTTTGAATAAACCGATCTCGCCGGTGTTACTCACGTGAGTACCACCACAAAGCTCGATCGAGAAATCTCCCATTTCAAGAACGCGGACTTCATCACCATACTTCTCGCCGAAGAGGGCCATCGCGCCTTTTTTGGTCGCCTGGTCTTTCGTCATCTGAGTTGCTTTTACAGTCAGTGAAGAGGCCACGGCAGAATTCACCAGCTCTTCCACTTGAGCGAGCTCTTCCGGTTTCAAAGCTTCTGAATGAGTGAAGTCAAAACGCAGGCGTTCCGGACCTACCGAAGAACCGGCCTGTTTCACGTGCGGTCCCAGAACTTTGATCAATGCTGACTGAAGAAGGTGAGTTGCAGAGTGATTACGCTTGGTGAGCTCACGCTCTTCGTGATTCACATGAAGGGAGTATGATTCGCCGACATTAAGCGCATCTGCATCTCCTGACAAATGAACATGAAGTCCATCGACTGGTTTCTGGGTATCGGTGATGGTGGCAAGCTTTCCTTCTTTCGAATGGACTTCACCTTTATCACCTAACTGACCACCACTCTCACCGTAGAAAGGAGTTTTATCGAAGACGAGGTAGAACTGACCGTCGATTTCTTCCTTCGCGAGGAGTTTGGCGTTGCCAGTGATCTCTTCATAGCCCGTGAATTTCGTCGGGCCGTATTTTTCTTTGATCGCATAAAAAACTTTAGCGTTATCTTCCTGAACCTTGAACTTCGAATTTTTCTTCGAGAGTTCCTTCTGGCGAGTCATCGCATCTTCAAAGCCTTTAGTATCGAGCTCGAGATTTTTCTCGCGAAGGATCACTTCGGTAAGATCGAGCGGGAAGCCGAAAGTGTCATAGAGTTTGAAGGCCACTTCGCCATTCAACTTCTGGCCAGGCTTGAGCTTGGTGAGCTCTTCATTGATGAGAGAGAGACCAGTGTCGAGGGTCTTTCTGAATTTTTCTTCTTCCAGCTTCAGCAGTTTTTCCGCGAGGGCTACGTTAGCGGCATTGTCCGGATACTCAGTACCGAGAGTTTCCACCACGGCAGGAATGAGTTTGTAGAAGCTGATCTCTTTCAAACCGAGAAGCGAGAGGTGACGAACTGCCCGCCGGATAATCCGGCGGAGAACGTAACCTCGACCATCATTGGCCGGAATCACGCCATCAGTGATGAGCATGGTACAAGAGCGAATGTGATCAGCGACCACACGGAAAGAAGCCTTCTCATCTTCGGACTTTGTTGTGTAATAGTCTTTGCCGGTGAGGTGACCGATGCGTTTCATGATCGGCTCGAAGATATCGGTGTCGTAGTTAAAATATTTTCCCTGGATAACGGCAGTCACGCGCTCAAGCCCGGCCCCCGTATCCACAGAAGGCTTCGGCAGAGACTTGCGTTTGATCTCGTTACCGTCTTTGTATTTTTCAAACTGCATGAAGACGAGGTTCCAGATCTCAACGTATCTGCCTTCGTCGTCAATTTCCTGATGACCGGCCGGGACTCCCGTCGAGCGTTCGGGACCATGATCAAAGAAAATTTCCGAACATGGGCCACACGGACCGACATCGCCCATTTCCCAGAAGTTCGATTTATCACCGAGCTTGAAAATTTTCTCGCGAGGCACTCCCATTTTCCGGTGCCAGATATCGAGGGCCTCATCATCCGAGTCGTGAACGGTCACGAGAAGTTTATCTTTTGGAATTTTCAGATCGACCGTGAGAAGTTCCCACGCAAATCGAATCGCATCTTCCTTGAAGTAATCGCCGAAAGAAAAGTTTCCGAGCATTTCAAAGAAAGTATGGTGACGGGCAGTGAAGCCGACGTTCTCAAGATCATTATGCTTACCACCAGCGCGTACACATTTTTGAATGGTGACTGCGCGACGGTTTGCCGGATTCGCTTTACCGGTGAAGAAATCCTTGAACTGGTTCATCCCCGCGTTCGCAAAAAGAAGTGTCGGATCGTTATGGGGAACGAGTGACGACGACTTATGTTTTTCGTGGCCGTTACGGATGAAATAATTGGAGAAAGCGTTGCGAATTTCTTGAGCGCGCATGGGTTTCCTTCAGAGGTAAATGAACCTGAGAAGAGTACCACAGGCCCCCCGGGGATTTCATCGAAAAACCCGGGGAGTGCGGCGCAAAATTTTATTCGAGAGGAAGGGAGAGAAGATCCTGAGTAAGATCGGCGCTTTCCTTACAGGAAAGAGTGCGGATTCGCTCAGCGACAGCGTCTGCCTCAGCCTTTTTCTTCGTGAAGTATTCGGCCTGGTTTCTCAGTGACTGCAGGAGCTTTCCATGCGAATCGGTAGTGCCGAAGCAAAGGCCCTGCACATGAGGATAATCAAGACGGTTGATCACGGTATCAAAGGTATTACAGTAGTCCTTTCCTGCGCGGGAGTGAATGAGACCATTGTACCAGGAACTCCATGTGCGTCTGAGCTGGTTACACACATCGATCAGAAGGCCTGCGGTCACTTCCGGATGCTCGCGGTGATTGGCCTGAACATATTCTCTGGAGAATGCTTCTACGTTATCGCGAGTGAAGGGCTTGCCGATCGTCTTCTGAACTTTCGCGATCCGGTCTTCCACTTCTTTTTTTCTCAGGCGGAAGTTATCTGATTCAGTCTGGGCGTCTTCAAATTTCACGGTCAGCCATGCTTCCGCAATGCCTTTCATGCGAAGAAGCTTGAGCCACTTTGAAGATTCAAACAGGACGTCCTGAACCTGCTGATGGCTACGGATAATTTCTGAGTACTCAATGTTAAAGCCGCTGCCAGTGAGTTCATTAAAAAATTTCAGCCTTGCTTCCTGGAGTTTCACGGAATCTTCGAGGCGCTGTTTTGCCGCCACAAATTCCCGATAAGTTTTAAGGTCTGGATTTTCATCGACGCCTTTTTTCAGGAGCGCGTATCCTGCTTCATTCATCGCGGCGACTTTCGTTACCCAGCGATTACACTTGGCAATGTCTTCGGGCTTAAAGTCTGTGAGGTTGGAAATCATCGGATTCAGCTCATCCATGAAGTACTTGCGCTCAAGTTCCTGGCGGAAACGATTGTCATTGAGAGTTTCAGAGTAATTCTCCCATACGCGATCGACGAGAGTTCCCTCATAATTTTCATCTTCCCGGTTCGCAAATGTGCGGATGTAACTACATCCCTCGACGGCATCAGACGCCATCTGATCTTTTACGAACTTAATTTTTTCTTTGTCTTTTTCCGAAAGTTTGAATCTCTTGAGGACGTCAACGTTCGGTTCATCCGGAGTCTGTGTCTTCATCATCCCGAGGCGATTTTTACTTTCGGCCAGGAATTGCTCAATCTTTGGAGTCTGTTTCATCTGAAGATCATCGAGAGAAGTCTTAATGACGTGAAGATTGAAAAACGCGCACGAATTTTTAATGAAGGAGTTACTCTGGTCAGGGTCGCGCATGTTGATGTTTTTATTTTTGAAGAACGAGATCACTGCCTTGGCAGCTGCACCACCGAGAGAAGCGCCGAGAACCCATGGCATTGCCTCAGGTCCGCCATAGATTGCAAGAAAAGGGGCCATACCGAGAGCGACGTCGACAAATGTGCTCGCGTAATCCATGAAGCCCGAAAGTTCCTGGCCGCATCGATCGTCTTTAAAAAGATTGCTGACGGTATCAAGTTGAGTGACCGCTGCCAGTGCTGTCGCCTTGGCGTCGATCTGAAGTTCAGTTCCATTCGTTTTTGCTTGTTGCTGGTCGAATGTCTGAATTTGTCCGGCGATATCTTTTAACTGTGAGTTCGCCTGGTTTACGGTGTCCTGATAAGACTTACAAGCAGGACTTAATGTAATTGTCTTTGCGAGCTTGGAAGCCGCAGTTCTGAGATCAGTGAGTTTTACGTTAGTAAGTGGACAAGCTTGTTGTCCCCACGCGCGAGGGACAATCAATGTCACAAGAACAGTGAGGGATAGAATTTCTTTTTTCATACCTGGGCATCCATATTTGTCATTTGGGCTTCAACCAGCGATGGATCTGTAGCTGGAGATTTTTCTTCTTTCACGGTTTCTTTGGCGTTGTCCCCGAAGAAGCCGACATCGATATTGTTTTCTTCTTTGAGTGTCTGCTTAATTTCAACCTGCTCAGGTGTGAACTCATCAACGAAACGCATGCGCGTTCCTTCGAGCGGACCATTGGTCAGTGTCACCATGTAGGATTTCGGATCAACCTGATAAATCATCCCGCTGTAGATTTCTCCGGCGTAGTCATACTGGAAAACGTTGCCGTTCATCTCAGCAAAGGAAATAGAAATTTCTTCGCGGCCAGGAAGATTCACCGTGAGTGATTCAATAGTTCCATTTGATGTAGCGAGCTCTCCCTGGAATTGCGTGTTCTGAATCCCTTTGTTCCAGATTTTCGGATTCACAACTTCCACGAGATCAAGGCTCAATTGTTCTGCGATTGCCGGTGCCGGCATTTCTGGAGAAGTAACAGCTTCACCACTGTCTTTAACAGGCGAAGAGACATCTTTAAATTCTTCGATTTTCTGCCATCTGGAGTTCGTGGCAAGAACGCGCCCTGGCCTGGTGAGGCCGAACATTTCATCGAGGCCTTTCACGTAAGTGATATCGCCGGTGAGCTCCGAATGACCGCTGATGAGAAAGGCATTGAGGCACCCTATAGTGAGGAAAACCCCGATACCCAGACCCATGATCTTTTTCAGATGCTTTTTCATACGAACCCCTCGTGCCATTTACTGAGCAAAGAGAATGCCAAAGGATGATTCTGTAAGTGGGCGGGGGCCCGTGAGAGTGTTGATCGGTTCTACACAGGGCCGTCTAAACTTTCGACAGAAAATAAAAACGCCACCCGAAGGTGGCGCTTTTTTAGTGAAGTGATTGTCTAAGTATTAGCGCACACACATGTCGGCGCTGACCGTAGATGTATAGGTATTGGAGTCGCTGTGATTGAACTGAGCGACGTCTTTACCAGCAGCGAGAACGTCCACTACTACGTATCTGCGAGTAGTAGTATTTCTCTTCGTCACACGTTGTGAACCGTACACTGGCTCACTGATCATCTGGCAATCAGTGTAAGAAGGACGTGTCACGCAGTTTCTCGTCTCAGGAATGTCACGACACTCTTCTGTGCCCTGGCGATTCGTATGACATTCGTGACGGGCAGGTGTTGTCTCACAATGAGATTCCGCCGGATGAGTGACACAACGGCGTACCGGAACATAACCGGCCACACATGTTTCAGTCGTATCGAAATCGTATGAGTTCGTCTCAGACTTCACGTCAGCGTGAAGATCGTAAGGCTGGCCTGAGTCAGCTGAGAGAATATCAAGTTGTCCATCGTACTGAGGAATTGTTGTTCCTTCCTTGAATTTGAACGGAACTTTGATGTCCTTGCCGTTCACTTTGAGTTCAAGGTTAATGCTCGTTTTTGAAGTTGGGTTCAACTTCGCTTCATATGAAGCAGCAGGAATTTTTGCTTCCTTCGTTCCGCTTTGGAAGAGGCCAGTCTTTTTGGCCTGAACCGTGAGTTCTTCATTTACTGACAGCTGGCCTTTCATTTCGTCACAAGCGACAAGCAGGAAGGTGGCCGCGACGATAGGGAGGATCTTTTTCATGGGTTACTCCTAAGTTTCGGGAATTAAATGGGGTTAACGCAAAGCGCAGGGAAAATAACCCAATTCCGAATTTTCTGAAAGAGACCCTGAAATTTCTACTAGGGAAGGCGGAAGCCGCCGCCGGTGCAGTTCCGATTAAGGACGCTGAGAAGGTCAGCATCGCTTGAAGTTTTCATCTTTCCGTTCTCATCAAGGATGGCGGTTCGTTTGATGGTACAGGTGCGATTCCCTTGTTTTACCGTCGCAGTCTCGCAGCCAATGAGAGGATGCTCAAAGCGATGATCCAGGCGAATGCTGATGCCACTGCCACTGTAATTGATATTTGGTGGTTTGCGCTTGAATCGATCGGTGCTCATTTCGATGGGACCTTCGGTGAGAGCACCGCCAAGGATCGCGCGCGAATTCTTGTCCATTGTTACGGTTTCGCCAGTCGGAAGAGTGAGAATAAGATTGTTGCCTTCAGTGCGAACCGAAGGAACAGTTTTTCTTGGGATAACAAACATATAGGACTTTACGTTATGGGAGTCGGGTCCGCCCGCCGCTTCCTCGAAGTAAAGATACGTCTCATTGAAGGCATTGTTGATACTCACCATTTCGAAATTACGTTTAGGCGGGCCTCCGTTCAGATATGGACTTTGAACATTCAAATAAGGATCCTGATTGTTCTGGGTGAAACTAAAACCGCCAGGAGCTTTCTCACCAGTTGAGCGTTTTTGAATGAATCTGGTTTTGTATCCATCTCTCGGAACATTCTCTCCTCCGAAGTCTGCCAGCTCGAAATCGGAGTTGATCCGTGGATAAGAAGTATTGTTTGCAGGAATCGGTTCCGGCAATGGAGTTGTTGCCGCTGGTGTTCGTTCCGGTTCATCCACAGTATTCGCTCTCATTGCATCACACGTTTCACAACGAGTTGTAGAATTCAGATCACTCACGACGCGATTTACT
>JBJMLZ010000143.1:0-5154 GCA_045805035.1 Bacteriovoracaceae bacterium | reverse complement strand
TATTCTCGGTCGCGCGACTCAGCTTATGCGCCGGCATCCTTCTGAGGAGGATCTGAAGAAAGGTCTTCAGCAGATCAAGGACAACACCGAACGCATTGGGAAGATCATCCAGAATGTGCGCGCTTATATCTATCGCAATGAAGCCGAGGTGGATGACTTTATTTCCCTCCGGGAGATTGTGGAAAGTGTTCTCATGTTCTACGGCCAGCGGTTAAAGAACCACGGCATTGAACTTCGTCTCAAGAACATTGATAAGATGTATGTCTCGGGTCACCGCGGACAATACGAGCAGGCGATCCTGAATCTCATTAGTAACGCCTTCGACGCCGTCGATCACTTGCCGGAGAAATGGATCGAGATCTCCGCGCAAAAAGAAGGCGATAAAGTTCAGATCTACGTGGAAGATTCCGGCAATGGAATTCCGGTGGAAGTGCGGGAAAAGATCATGGATCCGTTCTTCACCACCAAGAAGGGCAAAGGCACGGGTCTTGGGCTCTCACTCGTCAAAGGTGTCGCGAAAAAACACGGCGGCGATCTTCGTTACGTCGACGCTCACCACACCACATTTTTACTGGAACTTCCGAAATCATCTTCTGTTGTGAGCTATCACTAAAGCTCAACAATGAGGCTGACGGTGATGACTTTCTCCGGCGGCAGGTTGAAGAAGTTTGAGGCCGCCTGAGAATTGCGTGACATGAAGGCGAAGAGCCTTTCTCTCCAGACCGCCATGCCCTTTTTATTCTTGCTCGCCATGAGAAGTTCCTGGCCCAGGAAGTAAGTCACCTTCGCTATCGGAATCTGATTGCCATCGGGAAGAACGACTTTCGTCAACGCCCTCGGCACGTCCGGCACTTCCATGAATCCATAATGAAGCTGTACTTTGAAGAATCCATCGCCAGCATCTGAAACTTCGCAACGACGATCTTCTCTTATGAACGGAACATCTTCCGTTCTCACAGTGACGATCACCACTTTCTCGTGGATGGAACGATAGTGCTGCATATTGAGAGAAAGTGTTGAAGGAGCAAATTTCGGCTGGCCTGCCATGTAGACCGCCACTCCGGGATTGCGGAAGATTTTTTCAGATTTCATCCGCGCGATAATATCTGCAACCGGAGAAATCATATCGAGCATGCGTTCGGAAAGGATTCTTCTTCCTTTATTCCACGTCGTCATCACCGTGAAGACGATAACGGCGACGACGAGCGGGAACCAGCCACCGTGAGTGATCTTCAACATGTTGGCGCCCACAAAGCAGATTTCAACTGCACCGAAGAATACGCATAACGGAATCGCCACAAAATTACTCCACTTCCAGCTGTAGTGAGCGACAAAATAAAACAGGATCGTGGTAATAAGCATGGTGAGAGTCACCGCAATACCATATGCCGCCGCAAGATTTGAAGAAGACTCAAACCCCACAACAAGCGCAATACAAGAGACCATAAGTAGCCAGTTCATATTCCCGACGTAGATCTGACCAATCTCTGTGTGAGAGGTATGTGAGATATGCGTCCGAGGGAAATACTGAAGTTGCACGGCCTGCATCGTGAGCGAAAACACTCCGGTAATGAGCGCCTGCGAAGCAATCACCGTCGCTGCAGTGGCAAGAATTACGAGCGGCAGGAGCATCCACTCCGGTGCAAGAAGATAGAACGGATTTTTAATCGCAGTGGGATCTGAAAGAAGAAGCGCGCCCTGTCCAAAATAATTCAACAAGAGACACGGAAGAACGATAGTAAACCAGTTCATGTCGATGGCGTGTCGTCCAAAGTGGCCGAGATCTGAATACAGAGCTTCACCCCCCGTTACCACGAGGAAAACGGAACCTAAAACGACAAATCCCGTCCAGCCATTATTCATGAAAAAGTTCAGCGCATAATGGGGAGAGGCGGCCATCAGAATGTGCGGATTATCGATAATCTGGGAGACGCCAAGGACCGCAATGGTGATGAAGTAAATTAATGTCACTGGCCCGAAAGCACGCCCCACCTTATCTGTTCCGTGTCGCTGAATAGAAAATAAGAGCGCCAGAATCACACATGTGATCGGGACAATGTAGGAATGAAGCTTTGGCTGCACGAGCTCAAGTCCTTCCACTGCGGAGAGAACAGAAATCGCCGGAGTAATTATCCCATCACCAAAAAGTAGTGCGGTTCCGAAGAGTCCAAACAGCGTGAGAATCTTCAGGCGCTTTGAGGTATTATTGAAAATTTTTGAGACGAGTGCCGTGAGGGCGAGAATCCCCCCTTCCCCATTGTTATCGGCCTTGAGAATCAGCAAGTGATACTTCAGGGTAATAATCAGAATCAGCGACCAGAAAATGAGCGAAAGAATACCGAAGATGTTCGCCTCGTTGACCGCAATTCCGTGCGTATGATGGAGCGACTCTTTCAGGGAATAGAGGGGGCTTGTTCCGATGTCGCCGTAGACAACACCGAGAGTGGCAAGTAGTAGTCCGGGGCTCAGTTTTTTCTTATGCATTCGATTCAGTGCCTTCGGGAAAGTTATCCCTGATTTCGGAGGCTTTGGAATCAGGCGGCGCGGGGGAAAAAAGGTTTCTTGAGTGATCTTGTGCTGACAACCTGGGCAAGGAAAAGATAAAGAAATCTTATCCAAGGAATCCTATGAAATTCGCGGCCCTTCTTCTCCTGGTCATTTCATTTTCTGCAACTGCCGCGCCGGAATTCTGGAACACAAATGCTGAAGGAAAGACGCGCGCAAATAAGCTTGTTGAAAATTATGATGAATCCGTGAATTACCAGCCGGGTCTTGATCTTTACAGTGAGGCCGGAGCGCTCACTGATCTCTACGGCGCTCACGGAAGCCAGCTCTGTGCTCCGAATGCCCTCACCCACATGTTTTATTATCTGAAGTACGCGCATGAACCGAAGTTCAGTAATCTCATGTCGGCGCCTGATATGGACAATGACGGAACCGCGAATACGTTCCGCGATCAGATCCGCTACTTCTTCAATCTCTGCAGCACCGATCGCGAGACCGGAACACTTTATCAGACCGCACTTGAGTGCATGAAAACTTACGTGGTGAATTCAGGCTACACTCCGTGGGCCTGGATGATTGGTGCTCACTCACAAGATGGAAACAATACCCAGACAACTGTATCTCCAGACGTTCTTCGCTATTATCTCGCCAACAAGATCGGCGTGGTCATGATGATCGGCTGGTACAAACCGAATGCCAACGGTGGCCACGATCGCACCGGCGGTCACTTCTTCAACGTTTATGGTTACGATTACAGCGCCGCCTGGGGATCAGAGACAATTGTTCTCAAAGTCGTGAACTCGTGGGTGAATTACGCGGGAAGAGATCGTTCGCAGATGTTTGATAACATCACGATGAAAAAACTCACGACGGGTATTGATCACGTCGAGTATGAGCTGAGCGGTCCCGGACTTGAATTTGACGGTTATAAAGCGCTCGTGGATGACATCCTCGTCGTCCTTCCCGTCACCCAGTAAATCTTAGAGGGGAAGACGGACCTTGAACGTTGACCCCTTATCTTTCTCACTCTCAAGAGAAATTTCCCCGCCGTGAAGATAAATGATCTGCTTGGCAATATAGAGACCCAGGCCCAGGCCACTGAAGTTTTCATGCGGAACTGCACGCTCGTAGCGTTCAAAAATCCTGCTCTGATCTTCCGGAGAAATCCCGAGACCCTGATCACTCACGGAAATTTCCGCCATGTCTGATTTGCGGGTAGAAATCGTGATGGGTTTGCCATCTCCGTACTTTAAGGCATTGGTGAGAAGATTGATCACGATCTGCTCAATCCGGAAAGAATCCCAATATCCTTGCACATCAACCGGGGCATCAAGCGTAACGAGTGAACCACTATTTTTAATTTCCGGTTCAAAGTCATGAAGGACCTTGCGGACAATGCTGTTCAATTCAGCGGGAGCTTTATTCAATGTGAGGCGATTCGAAGAAAGACGCGAGACATCGACCAGCTCAAAGATCAAACGCGAAAGACGTTCAATCTGCCCCATCGAAGTATGAAGCATGCGCATGATTCGCGTGCGATCGACGTTGTGAAATGTATCGTTCTCAAAAAGATCAATAAACGTCTGCATCTGGAGACTCAGCGGAGTAATCGGAGTCTTAAGCTCGTGACTGGCCATCACTAAAAATTCATCCCGCGCGCGCAGGGCCTTCTTCAACTCTTCTGCCTCACGGGATTTTTCCAGCGCAACTTCGAGAAGTTCCTTCTGACGTTTCAGCTCTTCGCTTTTCAGAAAGAGATCGACGAAAACGGAAACTTTCGCACGAAGGATATTGGTATTAATCGGCTTAAAAAGATAGTCGACGGCGCCTGCAAAGTAGCCTTGCAGCTCGTACTCTTCAGTGCGGTCAATGGCAGTAATGAAGATGATGGGAGTTGTTTCTGTTCGTGGAAGACTCCGAAGCGCCATGGCGGTTTCAAAACCATCCAGCTGAGGCATCTGCACATCCAGAAGAATGCAGGCAAAGTCGTGATGTTTCGCCTGCTCTAAGGCTTCCTTCCCGGAATGAGCTTCAATGAGAGTGTAGCCAGTATCCTTGAACGAGGCCTGGAGAACAAAAAGATTTTCGGGGCGATCATCAACGATGAGAATTTTCACTTCATTCAAAATCTGAGATCTCACGCGCAGAACGCCTGAACTGCCCCGAGAAGAGAGCTGAGTTTAACAGGCTTGGTGAGAATAGGATTCTTACTGATAGAGCGTGCGCTGTTTTCGTAAGCAGAGCAAACGATAACAGGTACAGTTGAGAAGCGATCATCGTTTCGTTGGAAATCAAGAAAGCCCCAGCCGTTCATTCCAGGCATCATAAGATCAAGAAGGATGAGACACGGACGGATTTTCATCGCCGATAAAGCTTTGATTCCATCGAGACCGTCTTTAGCAATCGTCACGTCGTAGCCATTGATCTCGAGAACATCTTTCATCGATTGGCAGATGGCGGGATCGTCATCAATTACTAAAATGTTTTTGCAGTTGTTTTCTTTCATACTTCCAGATTTTCGCATCGAAACCGACTGACACATCATACACGAAAACAAAAAAATTCGCTATGATGTCCACCTCGTCGCAAATGCTTCTTAAGATTTAATTAAGGAAGAAATCAAAGATAGTTTTAAATTTTAAAAACTGC
>JBJMLZ010000142.1:0-3293 GCA_045805035.1 Bacteriovoracaceae bacterium | reverse complement strand
TGAGCTCCACTGCGCGACGGATTTCGACGTTGGCCTTCGCGATCTGAATAATCGATGGGATGTAGTAGCGAAGTTTCTCCGGGCTTCCCCAGTTGGCGTAGGCCCCGTGCCAGAAGTGACGGTTAAATCCGGCGAGAGTTTCCGGTTCGTTGATCGGGTTGATGGCGACAGTGACGTGACGGCCGTCTTTTTCAAATTTCTTTGCGCGCTCGTGGATTTTTTCCATGAGAACAAAAGCGATCTGTCCCATGTCACGGGGCCAGTTTTTGTGAAGGAGATAGCTCTTTTGATAATCAACGGAACCATCTTCATTTTTCACCTGCCATTTTTTGAGTGAAGGGAAGAAGGCCACTGAAATGATAGGTACCGCATTGTAGGACCAGATAGTTTCGAGCTTATCGACGAACGAATCATAGGTCTCAGGTTTTGCGGGATCAAGCTCATGAATGTTCGGTCCCAGACGGAAAGAGCGAATGCCGAGCTTCGTGAGTTTTTCTATCGCAAGTTTAAAGAGCGCGGGATCTTTCATCCCCGAGGCCGCCATTGAATCCCACTGATAAGGACCGCGCTTGGTTTCAATATACGGATGTCCGCTTTCAAAAAAAGTTCCCAGCGGAGCGTTCTCAAAAACACTTTCGTAAAGTTTTCTTGTTTCAAGTGCAACCGCCATTTCACTCGCCGTCGCACCGGTCGCCATGTCTTTCTGATCAAGGTAGAAATCGATGAAGTCGGGTGGGCCGCCATTTTGTCCGCGATGAGTGAGCCAGTCACGAAGGGAGTCCGACTTTTCTCCGTACCACTGATCAATCTTGGCGTTGTAGACGTCAGGAGAATTCGCGGAGGAGGGAATCCGGAAACTTTCTCGTGGCAGGTGAGCGAGGGTGAATAAAAGGATAAGGGCCGCGGGCCCGAAGATGCGATAAGGTTTTGAGATTTTCATAGAGGGACTTGTCGGTAATTCCCCTGAGAAAATTGAGTAAAATCGGGCCCAAGAACTTATGAAGATGTTCTTAGAGGGACTGTCCATCTCCCGGTAATCCCGTAGGAGGGTACCCTGTAATTCTTCCAGGACTTATGGAGATATGAGCTTTGTTTAGATAGAGTCGGGCCGACCTTGCAGGAGGACCTATGAAAAGCTTCATTTTTATCTCTTTAATCGCCCTCAGCGTGGGTGTGTATGCCGATGACGATCTCCCTGTCATTGAAGACCAGGCCGATGAACAAGTGCTTGCCATAAAACCCGCAGTGGAAACTGAAACTGTCGCGGCCCCAGCTGTTGAAGCTGCACCTGCTCCAGAAACTGAAGCAACTGAAGTGGCAGCGACTGAAGTCGCAACAACAGAACCACAACCGAAAGTGATTAGTACTCAGCCGATCAACGTTGATGGTTACATGAGAAACGAAAAACCAGTGGCGGATCCGGAACTTCAGGACATCCGTTCAGAAATCTCGCGACAGAAGAAAGAGATCGTTCTGAATAAAGTGAAGGCGAAGGAATTTAAAGAACTAGGGAAGTCGACAGAGCAACTTTCAGAAACGACCGAAGACATGCTTCTTGAGAGACGTGCTGCCAAGGAAGAGATTGCTAATTACAATAAAAAAGTTCAGTGTCTCTCTGCTGAAAACCCGGGCCCTGATTGCGATAAATTCGTCCGCAAAAGAAGATAAGATGCTTACCGGAAAAACGGTCGTCATCACCGGCTCCAATTCCGGTATCGGAAAAGAAACTGCCCGCGCCCTCGGAAAAATGGGCGCGAAAGTTATTCTTGTTTGCCGGAATGAGGAAAGAGGGAAGGCAGCTCTCACTGAACTCCAGAGCGGCGGAAACTTCGAACTCAAGATTGCTGATCTCTCTTCACTCAAGGCAGTCGAAACTCTTGCGCAAACTCTCAACGATCGTTATCCGAAGATTGATGTCCTTCTTCACAACGCGGGTGTCTTCTATGAAGGTCTTGCGCACTCGAAGGAAAATATCGAGATGACTCTTGCGGTAAATCACGCGAGCGTCTTTCATCTCACCAATCTCCTGCTTCCGCGCCTGAAAGAAAGTGCTCCTTCACGCATTGTGATTGTGTCCTCCGCTCTTCATAAAAAAGGGAAGGGACACTTTGAAAGAAAGGGCCGCTACAACGGCATGAAGGCCTACAACGAATCAAAACTCCTGAATCTTCTTTTCATGAAAGAGCTTTCAAAAAAACTCGAAGGCACCAACGTCACAATTAACTGTGTTCATCCGGGAGTGGTGGCAACTAACATTGCCAATAACTCGGGTCTTCTCTATAAGCTCGGAGCAAAACTCATTACGCCCTTCATTCTCACTCCGGAACAAGGCGCGCGCACTTCCGTGAAAGTTGCGAGTGACCCGAAGCTTTCGAACGTCACCGGAAAATATTTTGAGAAAGAGACTATCGCCCGTCACAACCCACTGGCAGATGACGAAAAACTCGCCAGGACCGCGTGGGAAATGACAGAGAAGCTTATAGCTGAGGCTTCTTCAGGACGACTGGTTCCTGGTCAGGCGTAAACTTCACCCAATACTGCTTTGATATAAAGAATGTCTCACTATCGACCGGACTCACGGGCGCAATGTTGTAGTATCCAGTCTCCGGTGTACTGACTTTTTGATTGAACACGAGGTCTGCAACAAACGGTGAATCATCTTCGTTGAAGCGATCGACGGTCACCAGCCACTGATTCATCTGGCAGATAAATCCTGACTCGGTTGTTTCAATGCCATTACATTTTATCCCTGAGATCGTGAGGTCATGGGAGATCATCGTGCTGAACTCGTTATCAACCGGCACGCGCGGAATCGGCGGATGCGGCATCGGTCTGTGGGGGGGCGGTACCGGTACTGGTTGTGGATTTTCCGGAAGGGGTTCGATGGATCTCACAAGTGTTCCGCATGCAATTGGTAAATCACTTTGTCCGTGAGCTCCGTAAATTACAATTGTTCTTCCTGCGAGATTGAGTCCTTCATCCGGAGCAAGCTTCACCAGCGAATCATTCGGATCGGGATCCGCCGAATGGAGATCGGCGAGCATTCTCACGAGCGATGTGAACTCGAGGTAACTGTAGTTCCCCATGCTGTTGGGAACCGGAAAAACAAAACCTGCAGTTTGGGTGGAAAGATTCTGATCAAGCGGAATGAGTGCGGGACCGGTGATGTTCACTGATTCATCAAAACCAATCACGCCGTCGATATTGATATCCGCGCCCGGGCCCGGACAATTCCCACCGGTGTGAATGAACTGACGATGAAATCCACTGGGAGAATTCTGAACGTTCCCCTG
>JBJMLZ010000141.1:0-9770 GCA_045805035.1 Bacteriovoracaceae bacterium | reverse complement strand
ATGCGAAGAACACCGCGATCATGTATCTCAAGCTTCTGGATAAATTCGGGGCAAAGAAAAACTAGTAAAAACTACACAGCTTTATTTATTGATATAAATTTTTGTGTATGTTGAGGCCATGAAAAAAATCATTCCTCTCCTTCTCGTTATGAGTTTCTCCTCTTTTGCCGGAAATGATATCAACCGCGAGGGTCAGTGCTCGGTAGAAACCATTTTCGCCCAGAATGGAGTTGTTAAATTTGTAAGCCAGAATGACGGAAAGGAACTTCAGGCCTTAAAATCAGATCCGACAGATCCGTCATATATACTATCCGAACAAGAACAACGATTCGCACCCATGGAATTTACTTTCAATGCCGGAAAAGCAGTCGTCGATCTTCGTTTCCGTATCTTGAACAGCAAAAAAGAAAGAAGCATTGAGATTCAAGCTTCGTTGTCTGAAAACGGAAAACTCATTGCAGAGAAATCAGACATTGTTCATCTTCCAAAAGTAAAAAGAGATGAAAAAGACCATGATTTTCTGAGACCGGCAGACTTTCATGTTGATCTCATCAATCCAGTCGCAAAGGAACTCGCAGGTGACTCACCTGTTTATGAATATTTCCTGAATAGAAGAGAAGCGATGCCTGTGGATCAGCTCGTTGTAACTTCAATGATCTCTTGCGGAACGTGGGTTCCCACTGGGAATATAAATTAGTCGTCTGACTGAGAAAGGAAACGCGCAGGATCGCGCTTCTTATTTTTCACGCGAATCTCAAAGTGAAGATGTGGCCCGGTAGAACGGCCGGTGTTTCCGATGAGAGCGATCGTCTCACCCTTCTTCACCTTCTCACCTTTATCCACTTTGTTTTTTGAATTGTGTGCGTACACAGTGAAGACATCGTCTCCATGTGCGAGAACAATCATATTGCCGTAACCGCGAATGCCGTTATCTGAATAAATCACAGTGCCACTGTCGACCGCAACAACCGGTGTGCCTTTTGGCGCGGGAATATCGATACCATCATGATGGCGCCCCCAGCGGGAGCCGAAACTCGAAGAGACTTTGTAGAAATTAGGAACCGGCCATACAAAGCGACCCGTGCCGAGATGACCGTAATCTTCCACAACATAGGTATCATTCAGGAGATAAGCGATGCCCACTTTGGAAGGTACGAAGAGCCACTCATTGCCGTTGAAATTTTTGTCGGGATTGGCGCGCTTGAGTTCCTCTACGCTGAGACCATACCGTTTCGCGACCCGCGGAAGCTGCCCGGGCTTTTCCACATACACATACTGCCCGCTCTTCATGGTCGTGCATGAAGCTGCAAACAAAAGGGCCATGAAAAAACTAAGAACGTAACTTCGCATTCAATCTCTCAATAATCGGACCAAGGTAAGTAAAGTCCTGGTCTCTTCTCCCGATTAACGTATGGGGAGTAATGGCAATCATGTTCTCCTGAACCACGTGGCAATCGGATTCTGCATTTTGAAGGAAGCCTTCATAATGGCCCGCGATCCAATAATACTCTCTGCCTCTCATGTCCATCCTAGCATGGATCTCCTCAGAGTATCGACGAAAACCGACCTCTGTGAGCTTCACACCACGTATTTCATTGAGAGGAAGATCAGGAACGTTGATGTTTAACAGAGTCATCGGAGGACATCCTTTCTGAATCTCCTCTTCCAGACACCATTTAATAAAAGTCGCTGCACTTTCGTAATGATGTTTCTCGTTTACTTTTCCGAAGACGAGACTTACGGCAATTGCAGGGACCTGATGAAAAGCGGCCTCTCTTGCTGCCGCGATCGTGCCTGAATAAAAAAGATCCTGTCCGAGATTTGCACCGCGATTAATGCCGGAGACGACAACATTGGGACGCTTGTCTTTCAGCACATGACCAAGTCCCATGAGGACGCAGTCGGCGGGAAAACCACTACAACCATAGATGTTCTCCTCAAGCCGCTCAAGACGCAGAGGCTTGTCGAGACTGAGACTATGTCCGGTGGTAGAGCGCTCTTCTAGAGGTGCAATTATGGTTGTCTCGTGATGGTCGCGAAGAGCGTGGAATAAAGATCTGATGCCCGGTGCTGTCACACCGTCATCATTGGCCAGAAGCACTCTCATTAATTTTTCTCCAAAACTTCATTGTCCTGAGTGTTATCTGATCGACTGTGCGAGCAACCGAAGTGAGATCAAGACTCGCTTGAATCCCCTCTTTATCATCAAAGAATGCGGCCTCAGAGAAATTCTCTGCGTGAAGCCAGATGGAAAGCCCGCGATTTTCGATCAGTGTCCAGAGATGAGGAAGATCGTGATAGAGCGATTGATATTTCACTGGAAGAATTACTCCTGCGCAATTTTTTGCAGTAAGGATTTTCTGCCAGTCCCCTTCCGGAGAAAAACACCAGAGAAAGGGGCGCCCGATTTTTTCGTAATAATGAACGTCCCGCTGATCGCGAAACTCGAGAAGAAATTTTTTTCCGGTTTGCTTCAAAAGATCAAGATAGGAGAGCACTGTCTCCGTAGTATCGTTTTCAAAGACGAGAATGACCTCTTCTGAACGGACGAGAGGTAGAATATCTTTCAACATCTGGAAGGTGATGAGATTTGTACTGCGCGCGCGCAGATCGAACGCGAAGTTCCCGACTCCGAGTGATTCAAGCGTCCTGAATGTCTGGTGATCGTAGCATCCGTGAACGAGGAGACCCTTCATCAGAACATTATACAAAAAACCCTGAGAGAGGCCGGAAATAGGCGTGACGGAAACTTGTTCCCACCGATTCCGGATGAAATTGGTAGGTCAATATCTTCTTACCCCTTGTGATCATGATCTCTCCCTCGGAAATGAGGCCCTTGAGATCAGGATTTCTCGCCAGCGCTTCCTCGGGAACTGATAGTGAATTGTAGCGCTGAACCTTCACCACCGGAGGTAAATGCAACCACTCCTGCCAGTCCTGAGTGAGATTCAGATCGATTCTCTGACCGTGGAGCGGTTCCTTGGAACGATAAACATTTTCTCCGCGCAGGCGCCAGAAAATCTGATGACCAAGGCAAAGTCCAAAGAATGGTCTTTCCTCTGAGAGCCATTCTTCAATCAGAAAAAAAATTCTTTGATAATCATCCGGGTGTCCGGGGCCCGGTCCAAGAACAAGAAGATCGGCCTCAGGAAGCGATTCAAAATCCATCCAGTGCTGAACGTTCACATCGAATCCGGAAGAGTTCAGCTCCTGAACAACGTTCCACGCGAAGCTGTCATCAAAGTCGATAAAATGTGCTTTCATCTTACGCGCTTTACGGCGAAGTAGTCGTTTCTCATTCTTTCGAATCTATCATCGCCGAAGTTGAACATAATGCCGAAGGTGAAGCGCTCGTACACGATTGTCTTCATGTAATTGAAGTTCAGGATGTAACAATTGTTATTCGGCATGAAGTCGATGGAATACGTAGTGGAGATATTTTTGTGAGCAAACAAGTCATCCTGCTTGGACATCGCCAGACCCAGCACATCCGTGGGCCTCACCTGACCACCGTACGTGATCGAGTTGAGTTCAGGAGCAGTCAGACCATTGTAGTTGTAAGAGCCGAAGACGTTCAGATATTCAAAGCGACGGTTACCGCTCAGTGTGAGGATGTTGCTTTTCTCATTGTGAAAGTAGAACTCGTTTAAGGAAACGTTCCACTTGAGAGCAGTGTACCCGGTCTCAACCTGGAGTCGCGTCAGTTTCTGATTGAGATCACTGTTGGCATTCTGATCGAGAAGATAACCCTGAGAAACGTTGAAGTAACCAATCTTCTGGTAAGTGAAATTATCGCGAAGAAACTTGTCATCCACAAGATAGTTAAAGACCTTCGGTGATTTTCTGATAAGTGAATTGTTCCACTGAAATTCAAGAGTGTTTGTCGGAGGAATGACCGTTCTCGTGGCGGCCGACCCGAAGAGGAATTCCCTTCTTCTGATCGCATCTTCGTAATCAAACCAACCAAACTGTTTAATCTTATCTCCGCCACGAATCTGAGCAATGAAACGTTTATTTCCGTATTCCGCGTCTGACGGCATGTAGTGGTGAATGAACTTGAATTCCTGTGAGTGGCGGTAACTGTTTCTCGTGAGAAGAAGTGATTCCTGCGCCAGCTCATTTTCAAATTTCGGCATGTCACCCACGAGGCGATCTTCTTTTTCCACTTTCTGAATTGGGCGAAGGCCTTGTTCTTTATTTTCACGCAGGCGCTTGAGATCAGTGTCGGTGATATACTTCACTGGAATCTGTTCCTGATAAGCAAGACCGATGATCTTATCCATCGTGAAGCTCACTTCGGTCTTGAGCATTCCTGCATTCTTTCCTGCCTGCTTCTCGCGATGATCATCAAACTGGTAAACCTGCTGGTCAAAGACGTAACGGGTTTTCATTCCCACCGGGCCCCAGTTGAAGAGGTTCCAGTTTACGTAAGGCTGAATCGACATCCTGTCGGCATTCCGGAGGAAAGGCGCATCCAATTGATCGACCTGCCGGAAACGCGTGTAGGAGCCATCAAATCCGACGGCGATATGTTGAAGCCCTGGAGTCTTTGTCTGGAGAACTGAAATTGGAACCGATGAAAGAGAAACTCTCGGCATGATCTGGACATACGAGCGATCAAATTCTACCGGATTTGCGTAGAGTTGGTTTTGAAGATACTGCGCTTCTGCGCCCATGTGGAAAAGATCCTGGCGCCAGTCGGCCTTACCGGTAAAACCGAAATCTGAGCCAATGGTTTTTGGATCTGTGTAGGTGTTGTAATCGCGGACAATGTCGAGGTCTCTTGCGCCTGTGTAACGGAAATGAGAACCAAAGTTCGAAGTCCACTGTTGGTGCGTTTCAAATTCCGTGAAGTGACGGAAAAAGGTTTTACCGGAAGGACCATGGTTATCGGAAAGCGGCTGGTAAATGGCATCGTTCAACATCCGCGAATTGAATTCCATCCAGCTCTGATCACGAAAACGCTGACGGTACTGAAGATCAGTGCCGAGACCACGCTTACCCCAGAAGCTTGGAGTGACCGTCGCATCCTTGTGATCATCAATCGCCCAGAAAAATGGCTGCTGGACCCCGAGACCTTCACCCGAACGACTGGTAGGGGTGAACATCAGAAGGCCGGTTTCTCTTTTTGCGACAATCGGAAGGACAATATACGGAAGGTAAATGACGTTGACGCCTTTCACTTTGAAGAGACCTTTTTTGATCTCCACAGATTTCCCTACATGAAGACGAATCTCCTGACCGTAAACCGACCAGGATTCCGTACAGTCTTTACAAGTAGTAAACTCGGCATTCTCCGCTACATATTCATTTTCGCTGAGACGAATGAGCTCATTGGAAACAAGATTGAATTGAGTCGTCAGAATGCGGGCGTTCTTCACCACCGCGTGTCCGGTAGTGATATTGTATTCGAGGTGCGACCCATAGAGAGTCATGTCTTTCGTGATGATCCGGACGTTGCCCTCGATCTTCACCATCTGGGTTTCCTGATCAAGACTTGCAAGCTCACCGTAGATCGTGTCTTTCTGGCTGATGATGATGACGTTTCCTACTGCCTCAAAATATTTCCCGCCATTTTTCCGGTAGGCCTTGTCTGAGAAAACGGAAAGCTTGTCGCCGAATGTGAGTTGGGGATTATCCCCGGCGAAGGAGAGACTTGAAATGGCCGAGGAAATAATAAGAACCAGTGACCAGATGACGGCGGCCATTTTCGGAATTCTGAATGAAGGACTGAACATCATGAACAAATTTAATTCCTTCTCTGCCGGCGAGCTCGCCCATCGTTTCTGACGGCGCCGCCTTAGGGTGAGGAAAATTCGTCACCACTAAATTTCCCAGTCCTGAGTCCCGGAGCATGCGAAGCATGGTCGCGAGGTCGCGGGGATCTCTTCTGGAAAAGGCCACAATGACCGCATCATAGGGAGGTCTGCTAAAATTATAGTTCCCGCACTTTAAAAATTGAATAAGATTCCTCACTCCGTCGACATTGTGTGAGCCGAAAAAAATCCACTCTCCCCTCGAAGAAACTTTCTCACCCCGGTTCTCCAGAAGTTTTCCATCGTGAGTGTCACTTGAAAGACTCTCGAGTCCCTGCCCTGTCAGAAGAAGACAGGCGGCACGCGCCAAAATCTGATTCCTCCGGGAAAAATCCCAGTGCGCGGCGAGTTTTTTTTCTTCGAGATCAATGAATTTTGCCCCTACGCTCCGTGCCTCTCTTTGTGCGCGTTCGCGGAGATAGTTCAGCGAGAGAAAACTCACCAAAGTCGACTGCGGCCGAAGGAGGGCGAGCTTTTCTTTCAGGATGAGCTCGTAGCGGTTTCCCAGAAACTCCTGATGGTCCCGGGAGATGGAAGGAAGAAGAACATAATCGGCATCAAAAACATTGACGGCATCCAGTCTTCCCCCGAGCCCAACTTCCAGCAGGAGAAAATTCGGATTTTTTTCCTGTGCCCAACGACAGAAAACAAAAAACAGGAACTCATAAAAACTCAGAGAGAAGTTTTTTTCCTGAACTTCACGGTGACATTCATTCACAAATCGTTGCAAATCTTTTTCGGGTATTTCGCCGTTCTCATCGCGGAAGCGTTCCGTAATCCGCTCGACGTGAGGAGAAATCCAGGCGCAATGAGTGCGCTTTCCCAGCTCGCGTGACAGGCGAAGTGTGGTCTCACCTTTTCCGTTTGTACCGGCGATCGTAACAATTTTTTTTTGAGAGAGTTCTGGAATCAGAGGGCCAAGGGCCTCACGGATTCTTCCGAGACCCGTTTCTTTTTTCATCTCCTCGCGCCCATAATTGGCCATCAGCCATTCTGTGAGCGAGGAGGACATGACTTAGACTGAGAACATGTTGATGAAAAACGAAAGTTCTTTCTTGAGATCCTTCCGGTGAATGATCCGGTCGATGAAACCGTGTTCTTTTAAAAACTCCGAACGTTGGAATCCTTCCGGAAGCGTCTGACGGATCGATTGCTCGATCACTCGCGGACCTGCAAATCCAATCAACGCTTTTGGCTCAGTGATGTTGAGATCACCCTGCATAGAGAAGCTCGCGGCACAACCGCCAGTTGTTGGATCAGTGAGAAGAGAAATATAAGGAATGCCGGCGCTCTTGAGACGAGCACGACTCGCCGAAGTTTTCGCAAGCTGCATGAGCGAGAGAATTCCTTCCTGCATGCGCGCGCCACCCGAACAAGAGACAACGATCACCGGAATTTTCTTTTCGTAACCGATGTCCATCGCCAGAGCGATTTTTTCTCCGGTCACAACACCCATCGAGCCGCCCATGAAACGGAAATCCATCACTGCAAGTGCAACTGGTTTTCCATCAATCGTCGCAGTTCCACAAACTGTAGAGTCTTTGAGACCTGTCGTTTTAATCGCTGACTGAAGACGAGCGACATAAGGCATTTTGTCCTGAAACTGAAGTGGATTCGTTGAAATGAGATCAGGACTGATTTCTTCAAAGCTATTTTCATCAGTCATCACTCCGATCCGTTCGTAGGCGGAAATGCGGTAGTGATAATCACAAAGCGGACACACGTTCATGTTTTCTTCAAGGCGATCGGCCTGGAGAATTTCTCCGCACTGGTTACATTTTTTCCAGAGACCTACCGGCGTATTGGTAGGAAGTTTTTTAACGTTTTTGAGCTTCGGGTTCTTAACCTGATGAAACCAACCCATAGGGTGTCCAACCTTTGAAAAAAAAATTTGTTTCATTTTAGACATTGGGGGGTCGTTTGAGAAGGGAAATGCCAGTATTTATTGGCTTTTGAGGGCGATTTGCGGGCCTTCCTTAGCGACCGTAAGTTTAAGAAATTGCTGGCCCCACACAGGTCTTTTCACTGCTCTTTGTCATCCGAGCAGTTTTCTCGCTTATTCTGGTCAAGATGCAACTCCATTATGCCGAAAAGCCTTCAGGTCAAACTATGTTGAAGACTGTCATCTTCGCCATTCTGGTCATGCTTATTCGTCCGCTTTCAGCGGCCTCGCTTATGTCGCATGAAAAATTTGTGCATCTTCCACCGCAACAACAACGTCAGGTTGTTGTCGCGATCATGGAACTTGTGGTGGCAATGGAAGAAAAATATAAACACGAAGTTCGCACGACTGGTGTTGATTCAGAAAAACTTCGTCAGTACAAAGAATTTTTTAAAAGTGTGTCTGCTCTTCTTTTACCTGAGGCTCACGCAGCTGGTGAAAGATACATTCGATACGGACAATATCTTTCTGACCTCTCGACAGTATTGAATGATAAGAATCGCTGTCTTTACGGAGGCTGGATTTCAGTCATGGTAGGTGATCTTTGTGTTCACCCTAACTACAGTGGAAATTCCCGTTATCAAAATTATTATCAGGCAGAAAGCTATTGCCCTGGCCGCGAACAGATTACCTGTAACCCGGCCGTCTTCGGCTTTAAAAAACTGTCCGATCACAGTCTCTTCTGTGTGCCCGCGGGAAGAACGAACAACGCCGCTGATAATACGTCACGTGAATGTATGAAAAAGGCCCTTGGTAATTCGGCGGATGCGGATAGTCCCGAAGTGCGCATTCAGAACATGGTCGATGGGATCGGTCGAAATCCCAAGGACGCGAATAAAGTCTTCGACTTCCTTATTCAGACGTGTGCCTGCAATAAAAATGACAAAGGCATTATTTCAGACCACTACATGAAATACATGCGACCCCATCGCACATGCGCTTCGATTCTCCGAATGATGGCGACTGTCATGCCTCAATGTCCTGCTGAACGCTCTCCTATGGATAGTACACAACTGTCCCTCCTTCAGAATATTAAAGAGTCCACTGAAGCGACAATCAACAATGATGATTTTGAGAATGGCTACAAAGGTTTTATCGATGGAATTTTAAGCCGCGATGATGCGAAAGCGGTTTGTGGTGGAGCTATTGCACCTCAGACTCAAAGTTCCACTGATTGTGTTCCACCTAAAGTCAGGATGCTTGATAATCAATGCAGACTACCTTGTGAAAAACCGGATCAAGATCGCGGGGCTGATGACAAGTGTAATGATAAATGTCCGGGCAATGCTCTTCGTGGTGCTGACGGAAAATGTCCTGATCAAGCAGTTGTTATAGGCAACACTGGTAATACTGATGGACAAAATACTGATCCACAAAAACCTACGGATCCTACTGATACAACGAATACGAATCCAACAGATACTACAAACTCCAATACAACTAATCCGACTGATTCAACGAACTCTAATCCTGTTACATGTACAGATCCAAAGACTGTGGCAGTAGGCAATGAATGTAAGCCACTCTGTCCTACACAACCAGCGGCCGCGACTACTCCGGCAGCAGTGCCAGGTGCAACTGTTCCAGCTGCAACACCTGCTCCTGCTAATCAGTCTACAGAAACGAATGCCGATAAAACTCCTCCTGCAACACCTGCAGCTGCATCGGGATCAACTCCTGCATCAACGCCAGCTCCAGCAACTACACCGGATGCGCCTGTGGATCCGAATTGCGTGTGTAAAGATGGAAAACATCCTGAGTCCGGATTCTGTGAAGAAACTCCGCCGACTCCCGATCAACCTGCTCCTACCACCGATGGAGCAACACTCGACGTGAGTATTAAAACGAAAGCGGCAGCAAGCTATACCGTTCTGGGAAAAATTTCGAAGAACCCTGATGACTACACCGTGATCTGGTTTAAAAAAGGAAATGTTACAGCCAGTGTTACGTCTGCTGATACTCTTCCTGCTAAGGAAGCAACAATGGATCTCTCACCAGTTGGTGAAGATGCT
>JBJMLZ010000140.1:0-2990 GCA_045805035.1 Bacteriovoracaceae bacterium | reverse complement strand
TTCAAGAAGACGCCAGACTTTAGTCAGAGGCGTGTGTCCAATGCGGACGACTCCATCAAAATATTTTTTCTTAAAGAGCTCAATAAGTTTTTTTTCAGTGCGAATGATACTGAGATCATGCGCCCCACTCATCGTCTCGGCAAAGTACGGGAGATTGGTATTCGCGAATTTCAATGTAAACGGACGCATGCTTTCTGCTTCGTGCGAGAATAGAAAGAGTGGTCTTTGAACTTTCGAGAGAAAGGCCTCAAAGTCACCCAGGTCTGAAGTGTGCTTCACGACTTCAGCATGGGCCTTGGTATCGTCGACCATCACATTGATATGAATCGGGTAAGACGGATTCCGAATTTCAAAGGAGGATAGTTCAGGCAGTGAAATCTCAAAAAAACTTCCGCGTGCACCCACTGTAAGTGGATCGTGTTCAACTGTCTGAGGAGCACCAGTTCCATGCATTTTCTTCGGACGATCTCCCGAGATGAGAACGAGAGGAACATCCCCATATTTTGCTTCAAGCATTGCGGATACACATTGTGAAACCGCCGTACCGGAAGTGGTGCAGACCGCGACAGGAGAATGAATACCTTTGGCGTGACCCAGAGCGCGGAACGAGGCCATGCGCTCATCAAATTCAAAGCGAACTTTGTCAGCAGGGAAAACTTTCAGGAGCTCATGATTGCGGGCGCCGGTGCAGAAATAAATCAAAGGAAGGTCACTCACCCGAAAGCTCACAGGTAATGCTCCTTCACGACATTTCTTTTCCAGGAAATCTCTGAGAGTTCTTTCGAAAGCTCAGAGCCGGGAACAATTCCTCCGCCACTTTCGATGAAGTAAGTGTCTTTGCGCCACTGAATATTTCTGATCATGACAATGAAGCTTGATTCAGTCTTTGAAACAATTCCAAGAGTGGAACCGAAAGAACGCTCCGGATATTTTTTAAAGTACCGGGTCTCTTTCAGAAAACGCAGACTTTCTTTTTTAGGGTAACCGCCAAGAGCGGCAGTAGGAGAGAGCGAAGAAACCATGTCGGCAATGTTAACGTCATCACTGACTGCCGCCTGAATATCAGTCTTCAAATGAATGATATCTTTGAAGCCACTGGTGTAGGTATTTCCAGATTCCACTTTTCCGGAAAAAGGCATGAGCTTTTCCGTGATGTCCTGAATGACAAGATTATGCTCCAGCAGGTCCTTCTGTGAATTCAGGAGTTCATTTTCTTGTCCGACCCTCGAGGTTCCCGCCAAAGCATGAGTCTTAAGAATTCCCTCTTTCAGGCGGAAGAGTTCTTCCGGAGTACTGCCAATCACTCCGAAATCTTTTCCCCAGATCCCATAAGGAATACCGGCGCCGAAACTCAACGCCTTCTTCACGAGATGCGGAAGAATATTGCTATCCATAAGTGGAATAAAGTTTTCCCGGGAAATCATCACAACTTTTCTGAGGCTTCCGGAAAATGATTTCATGAGGTCGCGGAAATCTTCTTCGTAAATCCGG
Organism: Bacteriovoracaceae bacterium; assembly: GCA_045805035.1. Classification (GTDB taxonomy): domain Bacteria; phylum Bdellovibrionota; class Bacteriovoracia; order Bacteriovoracales; family Bacteriovoracaceae; genus Peredibacter. The sequence goes on along the minus strand of JBJMLZ010000140.1, from coordinate 1,499 downwards.
TCTTCGGTTCCGATACTCTGAAAACCAGGATTTCCATCCGGCAGTTTATGAAGAAGTTTTTGCTGATCTTCCGGCGTAAGACGAAGAATCGTTTCCGGTGAATATCGAAGATAAGTGTCAGAGTAAAAATCCTTCAGATAGAAGGCTTCTCGGGCCTCAGCACGGAAAGTTTTAACGATGTCAAATTGTCCGCCGGTGGCAAAAACGAGTGAACCATCACTGGGATCTTTGAGAAAGGCGCCTTTTTCGGAAAAATTTCCAGGCAAGTTCATCAGTAGATCCAGGGAAATTTACCGAACGCTGGTTTTCTTTTTTCAAGGAAGGCGTTCCTTCCTTCTGCCGCTTCTTCCGTACCGTACGCAAGACGAGTGGCCTCACCGGCGTAAACCTGCTGGCCTACCAGACCGTCGTCGATAAGATTGAAACCGAACTTCAACATGCGGATCGCAGTTGGAGATTTTGTGCAGATGATTTTTGCCCACTCAAGACCTTGCTTTTCTAACTCAGCATGAGGAACGACTTTATTTACCATGCCCATCTGGAAGGCCTCTTCGGCTGAATATTTCTGCTCAAGGAAGAAAACTTCACGCGCGCGTTTCTGCCCAACCTGTCTGGCGAGATACGCCGAACCAAACCCACCATCAAAGCTTGCGACATTGGCATCCGACTGCATGAAGATCGCGTGCTCTTTTGAAGCAATAGTCATGTCACACACCACGTGAAGCGAATGACCTCCGCCCACTGCCCATCCGGGAACGAGCGCGATCACAACTTTCGGCATGAAACGAATCATGCGCTGAACTTCAAGAATGTGAAGGCGACCATGGGCCATCGGCATTCCCGGTTTATTTTCTTTGTATTCGTAACCCTGTTTTCCGCGAACGTTCTGGTCACCACCTGAGCAGAAGGCCCAGCCGCCATCTTTGGAAGAAGGACCGTTACCGGTGAGAAGGATCACTCCGACATCGTTTGCTCGATGGGCCCACTCAAAAGCAGTAAGAAGTTCATCCACGGTTTGAGGACGAAAAGCATTCCGGAGATCAGGACGATTGAATGCGATCCGGACTGCGGCAGTGTCCTTCGCTTTATGGAAAGTGATGTCCTGGAATTTGATGTCAGTAATTTCGTTCCACTCTTTCGGATCAAAGATCGGAGAGATCATGCTTCACTCCATGCTGAATACATGTACGCGATTCCGCCAAAAACTGGTTGTGAGCGATAGTGTGAAAATTGTGTATTGGCCTTCATGATCGAAAGAAATTTTTCATCTGAAGGAAATGTTTCCGACGTAGCGATAAGATATTCATAAGCATCACCACGTTTTGAAATCAATCCAAACACCGGAACGTAGGCCTTGAGCAGCGTGAAATAAGATTTTTTGTAGAGAGCATTTTTCGGCTGGCCGAACTCGAGAATGTGAACTGACTTTGCCACGCGACCAAGTTCTTTCAGACCCAGTTCCAGGCTTTCCACGTTTCTGATGCCGAAGGAAATTGTGA
>JBJMLZ010000139.1:0-9830 GCA_045805035.1 Bacteriovoracaceae bacterium | reverse complement strand
TGAAAAAGGCCTTTAAGTAGTAACGACTGATAAGTGGAACTACCCATGGATTTTTTGGAACAATTGGAAGACGAGGCCATCTATGTCCTGAGAGAAGTCAGGGCAATATTCAAAAATCCCATTATTTTATTTTCTGGAGGCAAGGACTCTCTTTGCATTCTTCATCTGGCCCACAAAGCTTTTTATCCTGATCCATTTCCATTTCGTGTCCTACACATTGATACCGGCCATAATTTTCCGGAGACACTCGAGTTCCGTGACAAAATCATTGCTCAATTAGGCGCCAGGCTTCTCGTCCGCAAGGTGGAAGATACCATCAAGGCGGGAAGAGCGATTGAGGAAACGGGGCCCTATCCGAGTCGCAATCGACAACAAGCAGTCACTCTGATGGATGCGATTGCTGAGCTTCAGATTGATTGTGCAGTCGGTGGGGCGCGGAGAGATGAAGAGAAAGCGCGATCCAAAGAACGGTTTTTTTCGGTGAGAAAAGCTGGTGGCGCGTGGGAGCCTTCCAACCAGCGGGCCGAACTCTGGAAACTTTACAACGAACATCTCGTAGATAAAGAGCACATGCGTGCCTTTCCGCTTAACAACTGGACCGAGCGGGACGTGTGGCGATACATCTTACGGGAGAAGCTTGAAGTGCCGAGCATTTATTTTTCTCACCAGAGAAAATGCGTTTTCAGAAGCAATGGAACAGTTCTTCCGCTTTCCCCTTACATAGCACCGGAAAGTAATGACCGCATTGAAGAACGTCAGGTCAGGTTTCGCACAGTGGGTGACATGACTTGTACCTCTCCGTTTTTCTCTGAGGCTTCATCTGTTGAAATGATCCTTCAGGAAATCAGCACGACGAAATCCAGCGAGAGAGGAAGTCGCGCGGACGATAAGTTCAGCGACACTGCAATGGAAGACCGGAAAAAAGAAGGATACTTCTGATGGACCTTCTTAGGATCATGACTGCCGGTTCTGTCGATGATGGGAAGAGTACCTTGATTGGAAAGCTCTTTCATGACTACGGCAGTATTCCCAGTGATAATCTCGAAAGTATTGCCCGCAACGGGCTGAATCTTGCTCATTTTACGGATGGACTGAAGGAAGAACGCGAGAAGGGCATCACTATCGATGTTGCATATAAATATCTCGAAACACCTTTTCGCAAATTTATTATTGCTGATTGTCCTGGTCATCAGGAGTTCACACGAAACATGGTCACTGCCTCAACTGCATCTGATTTTGTTCTCATTCTTGTGGATGCTTCCAGAGGTGTGACGACCCAGACATGGAGACATACAGCGATCGTCTCATGGCTTGGTAAAAAAGCAGTTTATCTCCTGAACAAGATGGATTCCATGGGATATTCGGAAACTGTCTACGAGAGCTTTCGAAATAAACTACCACAGTTTCCCATGATACCAATCTCTGCTCTTCAGGGAGACAATGTCCTGCATGCTTCGAAAAATATGGCCTGGTATAAAGATCCTACTCTGGATGAGATGATCCATTCTTTTAAAATAGGTAGCACAGAACAAAAAAATATTTTCTTCGTCGTTCAATCTTCAGTTGAGTCAGACGCCCTGGGGTTTTTAAGTTCGGGAACTATCCGGACGGGAATGATGTTGAAAAATCGCGAAGGGGAAACGATTGAAATCAAAAAAATCAATCGGGGCTTCAATGAAGTTAGCGAAGGAAGGCCAGGTGAACCGCTTCGATTGTCTCTGACAAAAAAAGTGAAGAGAGGGGAAGTCCTTTGTTCTTCATCCGTCACCGTCTCAGTTGGACGTGACTGGAATATAGAATGGTGCCAGCTCGTTTCAGGAAGCTCGCGGCTTGTGCTTCGTCACCATACGGAAGAGATTAAAATCAAGGAAATAAAAGCTACCGAGGCGCTTGATCTCGAAAAGGGAACCTGGGAGAGATTTTCAGGTGAACCATTGCCGAATCATATTTACCGGGGAGTAGTGACTCTGGAAGAAAATCTTCTCTTCACACACGGGAAAGAAGCAGCGATTTTTAATCTGGAAACCGGAGCGACAGTGGGCGCTGTCATTCTGAAAGAAAAGTTCATCTGAAGTTTATTTTGTAAGTCCACGCGACTTCAAATTTTTAAGAATTTCCTCAATGCATTTATCGACTGAATTTTCTGAAGTTTTGACTACTAAGTCCGGCGAATGTGGAACGTCAAAGTTGTCAGAGATTCCCGTAAAATTCCTAATCTCACCGGCACGTGCACGACGGTAAAGGCCCTTCACATCACGTTGTTCACAAATTTCAAGAGGACAGGAGACCCATATCATAAAATAATCCGGATGATTTTTTTTGATAAGTTCTCTCAACTCCTCATAAGGCGTGATCAAAGAACAAATAACAAAGTCATGCTTTAAGGCATCCGACGCCGCAAGATCAGCAACTGATAAAATATGTGTCTTCCGTTCTTGACGGGAAAAACCAGTTTGCGGTTTTTTTTTCCGAAGTTCGTCTCCATCCAGAAGGACTACTTTTCCCGGCAGCTTCGACATTAAGGCCTTTGCCAATGTTGTTTTCCCTGCCCCTGATAATCCAAAGAACCAAATGACCTTTCCCATACTCTGATTGTAATTTCAGCCGACCTGGTTGAATATAGTTTCAATGCTTATCAAGATTCGTTTTAACACTGACACTCTTAAGATTGCGGATTCGGGATTACCTGAATGGCGTGTCATTATCGATAATGTGGAATATCTCGCCCGGAATGTGAGGATCGAAGTTCCTACCTGGACGACCGTCGACGAGGTTTCTCCCGGGCTTATGAAGTGGCATATGACGACGGAAGGAATTCCTGTATGGAGTGAAGATCGGATGTCAGTCACAATCAAATAAGACTATTTGCTCTCAATTTGAAGTCCATCTACCAACGATTCCCAGTTTTTCTCAATCAAACCGTACTCGAATTTAATGTAAGCGGAATGAGGCCAGGCGTACCACGGAAAATCCAGCGCACTAATCTCGACCGTATACTGACTCTTCCAGAAATGCAGAGAATCCACAAACATCTTACCGAGTTCGATCGACTCTAATGCCGGGCCTTCGAGGGAAGCCGACATTTTTCCATGCAGGAAAGCGATGAGAGGCAATGTTGATTTGTATTTTACCGGAGGTGAAAGAAGTTTCTGGCGAATGAGATCCAGATAGTTCTGAAGTTCTTTTACGTCCGCGATACTTTCCGGAACACGCAAGGCCATCTTGCGAACCCAGCACATCTGATTGCGGGCCTCAAGATCCACCTGATGCGCGGGCGGAAGGATGGATGAGACCGGCCAGAAAAATCCTGTGAAGGTTGCCAGTCCACAATGTCGAAGCTCATAGTGGCGAGTCGCCTTTCCCGAAAGAGGTGAACCTAACCAGAAAAGGATAGTTAAAGTGAAGAGGCCGAGAAAGAGGTGCAGCTTTTTTACCGCAGGATAAATGAGGCGAATGGGAAGAAGGATAGTGGTAAAGAGGACCCCTGCCATAGAGAGAGCATAGAACGTGGCAGATGGAAAAGTGATCGCCTGATAATCCATCGCTCTCCAGAGAGGAAAGAAAAAGAGAAAGAGTGTGATAGCAAAAAGGAGCCGCAGACGTTTCATGTTCTCTATTCTCTTCCGTATTTTTCATAACTTAACACAGGCAATTATTGCCATGCCTTTTGACTCAGGTTTCGAATGATATGATAAAATCAGGTAGGAGGAGATCATCCATGGTTGATACATCGAGGAAGATCATCACAGCTTCAAACCTCCAGGGATTTTTCTTTGAAGGTTTGAACGAGCTCAACAAAAAATCGCTTTGTCCTGTTCCAGAATCCATCATCTTCTATTCTTCCGAGGTCCTCGATAAGTTTGCACTCTCGCAGGACTTCTTTGAAGTTTCTGAGGGAAAAGTGCGGGAGAAAATTCTCGGCGTGAAGCTTCTCGAGGCAATGCAGATGAGTAGGGATGAGCAAAAGCGGACTTATAAAGAAGTGGCGGACATGTCTCTTCTTGTCTGTGGATACTTTTCCGAATCCGTGAATAAAAAAATCATTGATACCCATTACTACGCACAACTTGGGAAAATGGCCTACGGGCATCTCAACAGTGTGAGTCCGACGTTTCTGGATATCCCAAGTTTTTACAGCATGGTCTCGACTTGCTTTGAGGCCATGACAACTTTAATGGCGAACTTCGCTTCAAAGAATCGCACCGGAGTCGAGAACGATCTTATTTTCAGAAAGATCATGAATGAACAAGCGGTGAGTGAAAAAGAGCTTCTCGTCAGCGGAATCATTCCGGCATCATCGACGAAGGCTTCTTAGTTCTACCTTCCCGCTTCAACAATGTTCCACTTCGAGTTGAAAAACTTCTTCAGGAACGCCTGGAAATCATCATAAGAAGCATTACGGATAATTTCATTCTGCTCATTATGGAAATCCACGCCCAAATGGTGAAGAACCGGGATTGAATAGTATTGAGCATAGTCTTCGTTGGTCTGGATCGCGAGAAGGTTCTGGCCATCAATCATCGTCTTGATACGCTCGAAGTCTTCGCGACGAATGCCATTGTCACGAAGGTCCCCGATGATTCCCAGAATCGCCTTGATCGCGGCTTCGGTTTTGTCGTGACCAGAACCAATGTAGATGCCCCAGCATCCAGCTTCAAGAGCGGCGACGTGAACTGGAGATACAGAATAACAAAGTCCCTGACGATCACGGACTTCAACGAAGAGTGCAGAACTTTGACCAGAAAGATGAGTTGTGATCATTTTCAGGAACACATCTTCTTTTTTCGTGAGTGGATAGGCGGGAGCACCGATCACAATCTGAGTTTGCTCGCGATTAAACGTAAGTTTCTCGCGCTTGCCACTGATGGCCTTGATCTTTGCGGGTGCCTTTTTCTTTTTCCCTCTTTCCGGAAAGTCTTTCACCATCTCACGAATGAGAGATTCAACGGCGTGAAGATCCATGTCTCCACAATAAGTGATCACCATTTCTGAATTCTTCAAGTGAGTTCCATGCTGGCGAAGAAGACCCGCCGGACTGAAGGTCTTGATTGTCTCCGGACTTCCGGCGAGATCAAGCGAATAGGGGTGGCCATTGAAAACCATTTTGTAGAAAGCCTTGAACGCCTGTTTCATGGCGTCCTCTTTCTGGTTATCAAGAGCACGAAGAATGACTTTCTTTTCGTGATCAAAAAATTTCTTCGGAAGCTCGGGAGTAAAGAGTGTGCCGAAGAAATGGGAAGAAAGGCGTTCAAAGTCCTTCGACTGACCATGCATGGTCACGCCATAGGCATTCTTACCCGAGAAACCGTTCAGTGAAGAAGACATCGCCTCGAGTTCATTTTTCAATTTGAGATAGGGCATGCCCTTATAACCATAAGTCACGAGTCGAGACAGCAGGTGATGCGAGCCCGCAGTTTTCAGTGTCTCTGCAGTCTGGCCACCTTTGAGATAGGCATGCATGACAAATGTCGGAGTGAGTTCATTCTTTCTGTGAATGAATTTGATACCCGGTTTGATTTCGATCACGGAAACGGCAGGATCAATTTTCGAAGAAACGATTTTTTTCTTATCCGTTACCGTTTTATTAGAAGTCGAAGATTTTTTCAGAGTCGCCTGCCACTTCTGAATTTCTTTTTCAAGGGGGGCGAGCTTCGTGCCTTTCGGCGCCTGAAGAGTGAAGTGAGAATTTTCCTTGATGATTTCAAGCAGCCCCATCCACACTTCCTGCGCGGTCGCCGTACGGATCTTTGCGATGAATTCTTCTTCGCAATGGATATTTCCAGATTGGGCAAACCCATGACCCAGACTGAAAGCGAACGATTCGATCGATTCGCGCTCATAGACTTTGGAAGAGATGTATTGATTTTTGATTTTCTGAAGTTCATGCGGCTCAAAGCCGTTCTTCATGGCATCAGTCAACGTTTCCATGAAAACCTTGCTGACCTTCGCGAGATTTTCCACCGGGAAGTTCATCTTGATCATATGAGCGCCGCCATCGGCGAAATACATTGAAGATCCGGCAATGCCGTTACAAAGTGAAGTCTTTGCCACGAGCGCCTGATAGAAGCGTGAAGTTTCTCCATGAGCAAGACAGTTGATGGCAAGATCCTGGGAAGCTGCTTTTTCGTCATTGTATTTTGGAGCTTGAAAACACAAAGTAAGTGTCGCCTGACGGATATCTTTTTCGTGAACGTTAATGGTGCTGGTGTTTTTTAATTCAAAGGTACCGAAGGAAGATTTTTTTCCATGCGGAAGACGGAACGTGCGGATTTTTTTCTCGAGGTCTTCGCGCTCCTTGAGATCACCTGCCACGACGAGCATGGCGTTTTCCAGATTATAGAAGTTCTCACGGAAAGAGCGAATCTGCTCCTGTGAGAAGTTGAGGATCGTATCTTCACGCCCGAGAATCGGATGCGCATATCCGCCCTGGAAGCTTGTTCCCTGAAGCTGGATGAAATTAAATTGGGAAGGATTGTCCATCGCACGACGGTACTCTTCAAACACCACTTGTCTCTCGGCAGGAATTTCATCTTCGCCGAAGAGTGGATTGGCCACCATGTCCATCAGGATATCAACGGACTTATCAAGAAAGATCGAAGGCGTATTGATGTAGTAACAAGTGTAATCAAACGAAGTGAAAGCATTCACTTCACCACCGTAAGACTCAATATCGTGCGCGAGCTGTGGTCCCGGACGAGTCGGAGTGCCCTTGAAGAACATGTGTTCAAGAAAGTGAGCGATGCCCTGATTATCTTTCTTCTCTAGTGCGGAACCGGCACGAAACCAGATTTGTACACTTCCTGCGGTAGATCCGGGCGCGTGAATGAAAAGAGTATTGAGTTTGTTATCCAGTTCGACGAGATCGATTTTCATATCTTCCTTATTTGTGGCGCAAAGCTTATGTTCTATTATCTCAAGAGCGTACTTATTTTAGAAGGGTTTTCTCTGTATGACTCAGGTCTCTGGCCTTTATCTACATGTGCCGTTCTGCAAGCACCTTTGCAATTACTGCGATTTTTACAAAGTGAAACTGCAAACCGACCGCGATCAGTTTGAGGAATTTCATCAGTTTTTACGTGGCAGTTGGGACCGTCATGAAAAACTCATGAGAGAGCACCAGGTGGAATGGCAACCGTTGGATTCCATCTATCTTGGCGGAGGAACACCGTCATTGTGGGGAACAAAAGGTGCAGAGTTTTTCCGCCATTTCTTCCTCGAGAAACTCAACACTGCCTCGCCGGAATTTACCATGGAAGTTGATCCGGGGACGTGGAACGAAGAAATGATCTCGGCATGGAAAGAAGCGGGTCTCAACCGCATTTCCATTGGTACGCAAACACTAGATCCGGAATTCCTTAAAGTGATGGATCGGATTCACTCCCTCGAAGAAACGTATGCCCTTCTGGATTTTTGTCGGAAAGGAAAGTGGAATTTCTCACTCGATTTTTTGCTGGGAATTCCTCACTCGAAAAGTAAAAAGCGCGATATCAAGAAAGAGCTGGATGAGCTTCTCAGGTATTCACCGACTCACATCAGTCTTTATATTCTGAATGCGCGTTCCAAATACCCATTGATCGATCATCTTCCTGATGATGAATATATTCGCGAAGAATATCTCCTCGTGAGTGAGCATCTTCGGCAAAAAGGAATGCATCACTATGAGGTATCCAATTTTGCACTGCCCGGTTTTGAATCTCGTCACAATCTCAAGTATTGGAGAGGTGAATCCGTAGCGGCGTTCGGCCCGACCGGAACGGGTTATTTTGCGAAAAATGAGAGAGAAGCTTTTCGCTATATCTGGAAAGTTTCTGAGCCTGAGATCCAACCGGAAATTCTGACGGAAAAAGAATTGCAACTTGAAAGAATTTATCTCAGCCTACGGACTTCACAAGGCTGGAAACCAGAATTGATGAATGAAAAATTGCTCGGGCTTTTCCGTGAATGGGAATCGAAACACTACGGAAAATGGACGGGTGAAAAAATGCTCCTGAACTCCCTGGGTTTTGTGATGCTGGATTCGCTGATGGATGATCTCTTCCGTAAAAAGCTGGCCTGATAGCCTGCAACAGGCCTTTTTCCCTCGGACAATTTTGCTTATTTCAATGACTTATCCCCCATGAAAAACGAAGTTTTTTTCATGTCCTGACATTGACAGTCATGAGACCGATCCCATCTTGGAAATATAAACCTGAACGTGTGAGCGAAACATGGATCAAAACGAAAACAAAACAAATCCGGAGAATGAAGAGAAGAAGGCGGAAGCTGAAACTCAGACTCCAAAAGAAGAACCTAAAAAAGACGAAGTCGATTACAAGGCGAAATATTTTTATCTCGCCGCTGAGATGGAGAATGCTCGCAAGCGCATGGAGCGCGAACGTGAGAATGACCTCAAGTACGGAAATCAGAAAATTCTCGAAAATCTCATTCAGGTGATCGATAACTTTGACCGCACTCTTGATATGCTGAAAGGCGATCAGGATTCCAAGGTCCAGAACATTGTCACTGGTCTCAGAATGGTGGAAAAACAATTCGTCGACACTCTCGGCAAGTATGGTCTGTCTCAAATTGAATCAGTTGGTAAGGACTTTGATCCGAATTACCACGAGGCCCTTGCCCAGGAATATGTGGAAGGCAAAAGACCGAACGAAGTGATTAAAGAATTTCAGAAAGGCTATGTCCTGAACGGCAGAGTAGTTCGTGCCGCTAAAGTCGTAGTCGCAAGCGATAAACAGTAAAAAAACAGACAAGGAGAAATATATGGGAAAAATTATTGGGATTGACCTTGGTACGACCAACTCATGCGTCGCCATCATGGAAAACGGTACATACAAAGTGATTCCGAACTCGGAAGGTCACAACACAACTCCATCGATTATTGGTTTTGCCAATAACGGTGAAAATCTCGTGGGTCAGGTTGCTAAGCGCCAGGCAGTCACAAACCCTGGAAAAACTCTTTTCGGGATCAAGCGCCTCATTGGCCGTAAATTTACAGATAAAGAAGTGGCACACTTTAAGCAGATTGCTCCCTTTGAAATCTTCGCGAATAAAAACGGCGACGCGTGGGTAAAAGTTGATGGCAAAGAATATTCTCCGCAGGAAATCTCGGCGAAGGTTCTTGAGAAAATGAAGAAAGCCGCAGAAGACTATCTTGGCCAGAAAGTGACTGAAGCTGTGATCACAGTTCCGGCCTACTTCAACGATGCTCAGAGACAGGCGACGAAAGACGCCGGTCGTATCGCGGGCCTTGATGTGAAACGTATTATTAACGAGCCGACTGCAGCAGCACTTGCTTATGGTCTGGAAGCGAAGAAAGATAAAAACATTGCCGTATTTGACCTTGGTGGCGGTACGTTCGACGTATCTGTTCTCGAGATCACTTCTGACGGCGTGTTCGAAGTGAAATCCACTAACGGAGATACCTTCCTCGGTGGTGAAGACTTCGACTACAGAATCATCAACTGGATCTCTGAAGAATTTAAAAAAGAATCCGGCATTGATCTCAAGAACGACAAGATGGCGCTTCAGCGTCTGAAAGAAGCTGCGGAAAAAGCGAAGCACGAGCTTTCATCTGTAACTCAAACGGATATCAACCTTCCGTTCATTACTATGGATGCCTCTGGTCCGAAACACTTGAACCTCAACCTCTCAAGAGCGAAGTTCGAGTCATTGATCGGTGACCTTATCGAAAAGCTCGTGGCCCCTTGTAAAACGGCGATCAAGGACTCTGGTCTTTCCCTTGCTGAGATTCACGAAGTGATTCTCGTCGGTGGTGCGACTCGTATGCCGATCGTTCAGCAGAAAGTGAAAGAGATCTTCGGCAAAGAACCTTC
>JBJMLZ010000138.1:0-3195 GCA_045805035.1 Bacteriovoracaceae bacterium | reverse complement strand
GTGCGCGGAAGAATTCCGAGTAAGCGCACCATTCCCGCAAAGAGGAATGGAAAGTGATAGGTCATTTTCTTTTTCTCGATCGCGCGGAAAATAAGTTTCGCGGCCTTCGGCGAATCCATCAAGAATGGCATCGGATGGTGATTGCTTTTAGTGAGTGGAGTATCGACGAATCCCGGGTTGATCGTCGTCACATTGATACCGAACTGGCGCATATCAAGGTGAAGTGACTCGCAGTACTTCTGAACTGCCGCCTTGGTCGCGCTGTAGGCAGAAACACCCGGCAGCCCATTGTAGCCTGCGATACTGGCGACGGCGACCAACTGTCCTTTTGAACGCGGAATCATCACATCGAGTGCGGCCTCGAAGGAATACATCACTCCGAGGAGGTTGATGTGAACCATCTTGTAGCTGAATTCAAAATCCGGTACTTTCGTTTTGAATTTGTAACCGATACCGGCGTTGGCGATGAGAAGATCGAGACCGATCGACGAAGAAAAATCCTTGATTGCTTTCTTCACTTCATCGCGATTGGAAACATCGACTTCATAGAACTGAATGCTGTCACGCTGGTGCGTGAAGCTCTCGATAAATTTCTGTTTGTCTCTTCCGCAGACTCCGACTTTCCAGCCTTTCTCTACGTAAATTTTGGCGAGTTCCGAGCCGATGCCGGTGGTACCGCCTGTGATGAAAACAGACTTCATTTCAATCCTTTGAGTGGAAATATCGTAACATATGCTGCGCCCCGAAATCAGTATTTTTCCATGGATTTACCTTGACGATAATCCGGCACGTCTTTATATTTGATGAACATTTACAGCTCCGGGGGAGTAGTTAAGTTGGTTATAACGTCGCCCTGTCACGGCGAAGGCCGCGGGTTCGAGTCCCGTCTCTCCCGCCAACTTTTAAATAAATAAGAAGGCCACCGCAAGGTGGCCTTTTTATTTCACAAATAATTCTCTCTTAAGAGTTTCTTTGACCTGGGCTTTGACCTTTCTCTCTTCTCTATAATCTCTCCATGAACTCGGCGCAACTTCTGGCGATTTTCAATTCGATGGCAGAAGGCGTGGTCATTTATGACCATGAAGGGAAAATTTCTCATTTCAATTCATCGGCACTGAATATTCTGGGGATCACCGAGGATGAGCTCCGGGAAAAATGCAGGCCCGTACAAAAAAACTTAACGTTTCCGTGGCGGCTTAAAAACGGAACGGTGAGATGGCTTTCCTCCACGACAGTTCCTGTCGAAGACGGCACTGAAGCCGGCGTTTCTGTGATCCAGACCTTCTCTGATGTGACGAACGAAAGGCTCGCCAGAGACTTTCTGAATGTCACTCTCGACTCTTTACCTGTCCTGGTGAATTACGTGGACCGGGATCTCCATTACGTTTACGTCAATCAAAGATACGAAGAATGGTTCGGTAGACGGCGAAAAGAGATCATCGGAAAAAAAGTGGGAGAGCTCATCGGAGCGGAAGCCTTTCAAATGCTGGAACCCTATCTCCGGAAAGTTCTGGAGGGTGAGGCCCAGGAATTTGAAATGAAGGTTACTTACAAGGACGCCGGCGAGAGACAGGTTCAGGTCACGCTAATCCCGGACAAAGCAGGTGGCGAAGTCCACGGCTATTACACGATCATCAACGACGTCACCGCGATGGTGGCCGCTCGGGAAAAAATCCGGGCCATCGAAGCCGAAGAGCGAAGTCTTCTGGATTCAGTTCCGACGCTTCTCAGTCACTGGACGAAAGACCTCATCAACGTCCACGCCAACAAGGCCTTCGCGGAATTCCTGAACACGAGACCCGAGATGTTGAAAGGCAAGCGCATCGATGAAGTCGTGCCGCCGGAAATTTTATCAAGGAGCATGCCGTACGTTCGCAAAGTCCTGACCGGAAAGCCGCAGCAGTTTGAAAGAATCCTGGTCGACTCACACGGAAGAAAAAAATACATGCTCGTGACTTACAGTCCGGAGATCGTCAATGGCGAAGTCATCGGTGCATTCACTGCTTCCCATGACGTGACGGAGCTCAAGCTGAGTGAAGCGAAGTTTAAATCTTTCCTGGAGCTTTCTCCGGATCCGATAATCATTATCAACGGCGAGGGAATCATCGAAATGGTGAACCGTCAGACCGAAGAAGAATACGGCTACACCAAACAAGAAATCGTGGGTCACTCTTTCCTCGATCTTCTCCCTGCAGGCGATCACGAAAACATAAAGAAAAGATTTGAAGAGTATATCAGGTATCCCACCCGGAAAACGTTCGATGAAGGTCTTGGAGTTTTGGCCCGGAGGAAAGACGGATCTGTGTTTCCCTTTGAAATTTCCATCGGTCCCTTGCAGACCGAAGGAAAAATTCTGCTTAAGTGCGTGATCAGAAATATCAGTGAACGTCTCAAGGCCAATAAGGAAAAAGAAAATCTTCTGGAGCGGGAGAAAAAGGCCAGAGTGCAGGCAGAAGAAGCGATCAAGATGCGTGACGAGATGCTCGCGGTGGTTTCCCACGATCTTCGCAATCCCATCTCCGCCATCCAGGGTTACATTGATCTCCTGGTTCGCATGCGGAAGGATGATTCGGAACTTGTAGAAAAACTTGGGAGGATGAGGAATTCGACCTCAAGAACGTTAAGCATGATTCAGGATCTCCTCGATATTTACAAGATGGAAGAAGGAAACTTCGATATTGAGGCCGGGCGCGGAACTTATGCAACTGAAGAGATCATGGCAGAAGCCTATGACTCTCAGGAGATCCTTGCCCGAAATAAGAACATCACCCTCCTGATGAAATTGGAAGAACGACTCCCTTCTCTCTCCGTTGACCTTGGCCACATTCTCCGCGTGATCCAGAATCTCATGAGCAATGCCCTGAAGTTTACGCCTTCTGGTGGAACGATCACGCTCAGTGCAAGGGCTTCTGAGGGGAGTGTGCTCTTCGCGGTCGAAGATACCGGCCCTGGGATTGAAAAAGAAATTCTTCCGACGATGTTCAGCCGTTTCGTGCAAGGAAAAAGTAAATCTCATCTCGGGATTGGTCTGGGCCTCCCCATCTGCAAAGGGATCGTTGAGGCCCACGGAGGGAAAATCTGGATTGAAAGTCACCCCGGTCAGGGAACGAAGATTTCTTTTACGATTCCGGTCCCGCTTGAACAACACCAGCATCTCCACTAGACAAGTCGATCAAGAAATTCTTTTGCCGCACG
>JBJMLZ010000137.1:0-6967 GCA_045805035.1 Bacteriovoracaceae bacterium | reverse complement strand
TGCCACCGAAAGTGTGACCCCAAACTGGAAGAAGAATTTCCCGACAATCCCCTGCATGAAGATCACTGGAATGAAAATCGCGAGCACCGCAATCGAGGCGGCAGTGGCGGCACCGGTGATCTCGCGCGCGCCAACCAGTGAAGCGAGAACACGATTCTTCCCCAGCTCAAAGTGACGGGTCACGTTCTCAAGCACCATGATCGCATCATCCACCACGATCCCAATGGAAAGTGAAAGGCCCATGAGGGTGAAACTGTTCACGGTGAAACCAAGAGCATTGAGAATGATGAATGATCCGATGAGAGAAACCGGGATCGCGAGGATGACGTTGAAAGCTGAACTAAAAGTTCCGAGAAATAAGTAACAGACAATCGAAGTGAGAATCACCGCAAGACCCAATGTCGTCGTGAGTTCTTTCACGGATTCCTTGATGAAGACCGTCGTATCCGTCACGATTTCAAGGGCAGTGCCTTTCGGAATGAGTGATTGAACATCTGCGATCTTCTTTTTGACCGCATCCCCGATCGCCACTGCATTGGTGCCGCGTTGTTTGATGATCCCGAGACCAATCGCCGGACCGTGACCGTTGTAACGTGAAATCCTTCTGATTTCGTCGGTTCCTTCCACACATTTTGCGACGTCACCAATTCTGATCTTGGCGAAGTTCGGCGCTCCCTGCCGCGCGGGAATGAAAAGCTTTTCGCATTCATCCGCGTTGCGGAATTCCGACAGCACGCGGACGTAAGTTTCTTTCAACCCTTTGTCCTGATACCCCGTCGGCGCCAGCTGGTGTTCGTTATTAATGGCGTCGATCACGTCCTGCGAAGTGATGTTTTTTTCTCTCATCGCTTTCGGGTTAAACCAGATCCGCATCTGCGGGTCCACATAACCACCCATGGTCACATCACCCACTCCACTCACGGTCGTGATGAGCCCTTTCAGGTGATCCCGCACAAAGAGCGAAACCGAACGAAGAGGCACATCACCTTTCGGCGAAAAAAGTGCGGCCCACATGATCGGCTGGTCACTCGGATTGTTTTTTGTGATGACGGGTGGATCAATGGTCTGTGGCAGATTTTTTTGCGCCTGAGTGAGTTTGGTCTGCACCTGAAGAAGAGCAGCATTAATGTCCTGAGTGAGAGCAAACTGAATGATGATTTGTGTCTGCCCTTGTTGGGAATTGGAAGTGACGAGCTCAATCCCGTCGATACTCATCACTGCATCTTCGACGATATCGGCGACGGCAGTTTCCATGACATCCGGAGAGGCCCCGGGCCAGGTGATGGAGATTGTGACGATCGGAAAATCCACGTCAGGAAGTTGCGAGATCCCCATGCGCAGATAGGAGATGCCGCCGAATACCAGAAGGGCCGCCATCAACATCCACGCAAAGACCGGTTTTCGGATCGAGAGATCGGACAGAGTCATAGGAACAATATAGAGATGTGCAAAAGCAAATTCACTACACGGGCCGGCCATCCTGATCAAGTCAGGTACATGCGTACCAGTCAGGTTCGTGATAAAATTTCTTCATGGCAAACCTGAAAGACTCTCATCCTTTAAATGTTCCCGGGCCGCTCTTTACGGACAAGTCGTGTATCGACTGCGGAACGTGCTTTCACATCGGGCCCGGAATTTTTCATGAAAACACGGATGATAAATCCATCGTCATCAAACAACCTGCAAGCGATGAAGAATGGAAAGAGGCCAAGCGGGCGATTCTCTCCTGCCCAACTAATTCCATCGGGGTGCATGGCGCACCCGAGATTTTTAAAACGCTTGATGCGGAACTTCCGTATCACATCGCCGATGAAGTTTATTATCTCGGTTACACTTCACGCGATTCCTTCGGCGCCACTTCGTATCTCATCAAGCGTCCCGAGGGAAATATTCTCATCGATTCTCCCCGCTTTCATCCGTGGCTCGTCAAGGAGCTCGAGAAAATGGGGGGAGTGAAATGGATGATCCTCTCCCATCAGGACGATGTGGCCGATCACAAAAAATTTCAGGCGCATTTTGGCCTTGAAAGGTTTATTCACGCCGATGATGTGACGAGTGATACCGAAGATTGTGAACGGATACTGGAAGGATCCGGGCCATTTGAATTAGATGCGAATGTCAAAATCATCACCACACCCGGACACTCAAAGGGTCACGTGTGCGTGAATTATAAAAATAGCTTTCTCTTCACCGGTGATCATCTCTTCGTCGACCAGGAAAAGCATCACATCACGGCTTCCCGCGGAGTCTGTTGGTACTCCTGGAGTGAGCAGATTAAGTCAGTGGAAAAACTTTTGACTGAAAAATTTGAATGGGTGATGCCGGGACACGGAGGGTGGCTGAAATTCAACAACCCTCATGAGGAACTTTTAAAGCTTATTCAACGAGCTTCTCACAGGCATTAGCAATACCCATCTCAAGCTTTACCGATGCGTTTGCCGGAAGTCTTGAAACCGAATGCTTGTTCGGGAAATAGGAGCTGTAAACTTTGAGAGCAACGGGATCTTCAATTTTCAGCACACCCTTCCCGCCTTCGTCAACGAACGAGACTTTTCCGCCGTCGTCAGTGCTCTTGCAATGAAGGTTTTCTTTTTCCGAGGTACAAGTCAGGTGGGCCAGGCCCTTCGTCGGACCGTTGGTGTTTTTGAATTCCACCTGAAGGGTGCCGAACATATCGCCATCAATGTTTTCATAAACCGCGAAAGTCATCGCCTTGGTGGATTTTTGTTTTTCAGAGTATTCCTTCCGGTAGCAGCGCTTGAGAAAGTTCTGCGGCTCTTCAGCGGAGTAAGCTGACATGAGCGGAACAAACACAAGAAGGAGAAGATATTTCATAGAAGACTCCCTGATTATCTTACTTCTCGGTGTAGCGTCTAAAAACTAAACACTGCCTTAAAAAAGGGGCCTCATGTGGCCCCTTTTTATCCTGCCTTGTCCGCGCAATCGAGGCAGATAGCATGACCGTCTGACATCTCATCGCGCTTTTTCTTGAGGTAACAAATCAGACACGTCCAGATCTTCAGGATCATATCTTCCCCCTTTTTAACCCGGATGATTCCGGTGCATGTTTGTTTTCAGCGGTCCTGCCATTTTGTACACGTGCTTCTTCATCACCGGTGCTGTGTTCATGTGCTGGAGAAGAAGCAGAAATACGAACCACGAAAAGAGATTAGTTTTCGTTCTTAAAGTCATCGTCTACCTCCTTGTCGTAACAAGAAGATAGTCGATGTGTGTTGGGAGAATGTGGAAATGATTAATTAAGTGAAATCTGCGATTCCATCGGCATGTGATCCGAAAGTTCGCACGTCATGCCCTTGTAATTGAATTCAAAATTTGTCGTTTGAAATTTTGTGGAGACACTTGTTCCTTTGCCATCAAACCACAGGTGATCAAGCCAGGTGAGATTGTTGATACCAACATGAAAGCACTTATTCGGAAACTCAGCGGTGTAATCAAGAGGTCCTGAAAGAGTCGAAGCTTCCATGCCAAGCAAGTCCTGTCCTTCCGGAAACTCTGGCTCCTTGTGATCAATGTTGAGATCCCCGATGAGAATTTGCGGAACGCCGTCTTTTGCGTGACGAGCGAGCATCTCTTTAATTTGCTGGATCTGAGAGAGACGAATTTCTCCGAAACCCAATTCTGCTTGTAAATGAGTCATCGCAAACTGAACGGTTCTCCCGTCAACCTGAGATTCAATCAGCATCGATCCCTTAGAAGCATAGCAATCCGCCACCGCGCACTTCTTATAGAAAATGTGCTCAAGGACTTTGAACGGGTGCTTCGACATCACAAAGAGACCTGAGCCCATCGGAGGCCATACGGTCTTTCGGCGGTTGAGATACATGTTGTGAGGGTATTTGTTCTTCAGGGCCTTCCACATGTCCTTACGGAAGAGCGGATGAAACGCTTCCTGGAAAAACATAAAATCATAATCACTGTTTTGAAGAGCAACCGGGATCTTCTTTGCCCTCAGCTCCTGCTGGCTGAATTTGATGGGCTTGGGAAGCATGTACACGTTCCAGGAAAGAGTTTTGAGTTCGGTCGCGGATGCGAAATTCGCGAAAAGTGCGGCAATAAAGAAGGTGATAAACATGAATACGCTCCTGTATACATGGCGCTTCGACCTCAACTCTCGATCACTTTATCGAACTTCTCCCGCCCGCCATGGCAGGAAGATTTTTCCAATCTATGATGAAATTTTAATTGCGAATGAAGCGCTACAATTTGAAGACTGTGTGAGGATCAAATCAGGGTTAAATAAAGCCCGACAATTTCGGTTTACCTCTATCGGCCGTTCTCAAAAGTCCGGACCTCATGTAGCTTATTAACTATGCCAGCTTTTCGCTTCATCCTGCTCGCCATGCTCATGACTCTAGCGTCCTGTAAAGGCACACGCTTTTACTGGGAAAGTAAGCTCACGATGAAGCACTTCTCGGGTGCTGACTGGCACACGCTTAAAACATCTTTTGATCTCAATTCAGAACTCTCGGGATGGCATCCGGTCTTCGGGAAATATTGCTCGGGCCTCAATTCAAGAGATGCGCATCTCTTTGTGTGCTGGAAAAAAAATGAGCTCAGAATTGTTTCTTCGTATCCGGGAATCCTGAAAGGCGACGATGCGATCACGACCGCGCATGAGACGCTGGAAAAATATCTCCATGCCGCGAGCTCCGAGCCTGGCTACAACACGCACATTGATATCAAGTCGTGGATCCTCAGAAAATATTCGGTCTCTCAGCACAGCGACCGCCTGCTGACTTACGGCAAGGGAAGTTTCATCATCAAGGACGAGCTCTCCCAGGGCGATTAAGCACGAGATAGTGTCCGAACCACCAGACTGCAGAGACGAGTGAACCCGCAATCACAAAAATCAATCCCGCATAGAGAATGATCTCTTTCAATTCGTTCCGGATAAGTGAGGGAACATTTTTATTGTTCTCCTCCATTCGCTGGATCTCACTCACCAGAACCGAAGATTTATCCACGATCTGCCGGATCTCAGAAAGATTTTTCGTAAGACCGCCATTCTTATTTTTGGGAAACTCTTTCCGGAAAGTCTTCACGAGGGATTCGGTGTTCACGGTCAACTCATTCAATGAGGAGAGAACCGGTGACATCCCGTTCAACTCTTTCATCGTATGATCAAAACGCTTCAGATGATGACCAAGATCATCACCAAGCTCCGCCACCCCGACTCTGGTTTGTAATCTCAGAAGCGATGGCATCGCCTGCGCCAGAAATATCCCTCGATTCGCAACCAGCGCCATCTGATCGGCAGCGATCGTCGCACCTTTGGTATCGACGAGAAGTCCCTTGAGAGAAAATCCTCCCTCATCCTTATTGGCGCCCGCCAAAGACGAGAAATCATCAAAGCGAATTTTCTCCACCCGCACATGATCAGGATACTGCTCTCTCCAGGCGCGGACCGCACGATTCATGGACTCAATCTGATCTTTGGAAAGAATTTTCCTGGCAATGGAGTCGATGTCTCTTTCCGACTCGCGAAAACTACCCAGAAGTTTCACTCCGTCTTTTTTCCAGACCTTTGGCACCCAGTAATCTCTGACCACGAGAGTATTGAGCTTAATGAAGGCCACCATATCCAGGAGATTGATCTCCGGATAAGCACCGGTCACAATCTTCAACGCTTCAGTGTCATACAAAAGATATTGCCTCAGCACATCTTCTCTCAGCGCGGGATTATTCACGAGTGATGGGCGTAGCAAACTTTCTAATGTCCTCTCCGCAAAACGAGTATAAAAACGCTGAAGGCTTTCCTGAAGTTCAAGCTGATTGATCTCGTCACTCGCGTGAAGAGTGCTGGAAATAGAAAGGAGAAGTGCGAAAAGAATAAAAAGACTTCTCATGTGTTAATAAGAAAGCGGCCGACGATTGATGTACAGACGCAGGCAAAGCCAACCGATGGCATGAGTCAGTCGGTTATTCCAATTCGCAGTTTTCGCGATTCTCTAAGCACGCTGGTTCAATATGATTAAGCTCTTCTTCAGTCATTAATTACGCGTTTTGCATTTACCATGTATGTATGGAAACACTTTCAATAATCACCATCATTCTCTTGACCACTGTCATCGCGGGGCTTGTGATTGCTCTTATTAAAGAGAAACGCATCAAGGAACAATTCGAACGCGAGCTTGATTCCTTCCGCGGCCAATCCGAAGAACAGATTTACGGACGAAGTAAATTCTCCGAGCTGGGACTCATGTCTGCGGGGATCACTCACGAAATCAGTAATCCCCTCTCTATTATTCTCGGTCGCGCGACTCAGCTTATGCGCCGGCATCCTTCTGAGGAGGATCTGAAGAAAGGTCTTCAGCAGATCAAGGACAACACCGAACGCATTGGGAAGATCATCCAGAACGTGCGCGCCTATATCTACCGCAATGAAGCCGAAGTGGATGACTTTATTTCTCTGCGCGAGATCGTGGAAAGTGTTCTCATGTTCTACGGTCAGCGGTTAAAGAACCACGGTATTGAACTTCGTCTCAAGAACATTGATAAGATGTATGTCTCGGGTCACCGCGGTCAATACGAGCAGGCGATCCTGAACCTCATCAGTAACGCCTTCGACGCCGTCGATCACTTGCCGGAGAAATGGATCGAGATCTCCGCGCAAAAGGAAGGCGATAAAGTTCAGATCTACGTGGAAGATTCCGGCAATGGAATTCCGGTGGAAGTGCGGGAAAAGATCATGGATCCGTTCTTTACGACCAAGAAGGGCAAAGGCACGGGCCTTGGGCTCTCACTGGTTAAAGGAGTGGCGAAAAAACATGGCGGCGATCTCCGATACGTCGACGCTCACCACACCACATTTTTACTGGAACTTCCGAAATCATCTTCTGTTGTGAGTTATCACTAAAGCTCAACAATGAGGCTGACGGTAATGACTTTCTCCGGCGGCAGGTTGAAGAAGTTTGAGGCCGCCTGAGAATTGCGTGACATGAAGGCG
>JBJMLZ010000136.1:0-10377 GCA_045805035.1 Bacteriovoracaceae bacterium | reverse complement strand
TTTTTATGTTCTGGTGTCACTCTGATACTGTTCCGGATTCCTTCTGACACCGAAAACTCAAAAAAAACTCACACTTAAAAATCCCTCTTTCTTTCTGACTTCTTACATTGATATGTGTGTTTACAGGCATAAAAATCTCTGGAGGAGATACGCATATGAAAAAACTTTTTAGTTTAATTCTCGTTCTTTGTTTCTCAGTTAACGTCATGGCCGCTTCGACTTCAGGTCTTGAGCGCGCGATGGATGATTATCAGTACGCACTCACTGTAGAGTGGGACCAGAAAGACCAGGCGGTCTACCAGGCCAAGACCGACGCTTTCTTTGCTGAGATGGCGAAGATGATCGCTGATGAAGGTCTCACTAAAGAGCAGATCCTTTCTGTCGCTGAAAAGAAAATGCAGAACAAAGCACAGCTCGAGGCCCTTAAACTGAAACTCCAGCTGGCCGGCAAAGCTTCGAACTCTCAGGAACTCGCAGGCATTCTTCAATCAAGCGTGAAGGACATGTACTCACGTGGAGCTTCCTGGAACGGAGACGTCCTTCCCATGGTCGGCATCGGCCTTCTTGTGGCCGCGGTTATCGGCTATGCGGTCTGGTTCAGCGCTACTCACGAGTGCGTGGCCTACGAAGATCGTTGGGAGTGTAACACCAACAATTACTGTGATGATTACGGTTACTGCTCAGGTACAGAATCTTGCGGCTGGGAACCTTACTGTACTCAGTACGTGAAGAAATAAGTTTTCTCTTCCCCGAAAGGGCCGCTTCACGCGGCCCTTTTTTTTTGGTGTATAATAGAAACGTGAAGAAACGTTATTATCATGACCATGAGGGAGCCTATCGTACGATCCGTGAAAGAGGAGAGTTCGGATGGCAAGCGCCGACGCGAAGTGATTTCGAGAAGGCCAAAGATAAAGAGCTTCTCACTTCGATCGTAGATGAATACTTCCCGGTTCGCGCGGGGAAAACTGCTCTTGATCTCGGTTGTGGTACCGGACCGACTGCCCACACACTTTTTGATCTGGGATTTCAGACGACAGGCATTGATATTTCGGAAACCGCCATTGAGCTTGCTCAGAAATTAGCGCGGGAAGAGGGAAAGGATATTTCCTTTCAGGTCGCCGATGTCATTACTTACGAGGGGAAATTTGACTTTATTTACGACAGTCACTGCTTTCACTGTATCGTGACGGATTTTGACCGCCGGCTTTTCCTCGAAAGAATCAAGAGTAATCTCGTTGCCGGTGGTGCTGCCTTCCTTAATACGATGGCATGGATTCCCGGATATACTCCGGATCTCCCGGGTTTGCGCTTTGATCACGATTACATCCTCTGGCATCCAACGAAAGATAGCTCGCGCGAGGGCTGCGCTCTGTTTAAAGGAAGCTGGTGGTGTCCTCAGCGTCGCATTCTTCCGGTGGAAATGATCCTTAAGGAAATCTCTGCAACAGGCCTTCGCATTTTGTATCGGAACACGGAAACACACAAAACCCACCCCGATCTGCTTCAGTTGCTAGTGTCACTTTGATTCCGTCGGTATCACCCCGACACTGAAATTTTCTAAAAAACTCACATCAAAAAAATAATCTTTCCACAGCAAAACGCTCTTGTTATTTCCAGATGAGTAACGATTCTCTGGAGGAGAAACATGAAAAAGATAATTTCTTTTGTGCTGCTGTTTTGCCTGAGCCTGAATGTGATGGCCGGCACTGTTGGTGTTCAGAAGCTGGAGCGCCAGCTGGATGATTACAAATTTGCGATGACTGTTGAGTGGGACCAGAAGGACCAGAACTTCAAGGACGCTAAGACCAAAGAGTTTTACGGTGCTCTTGAGAAAATCATCCGCGAAGATGGCCTTTCTCAACTTGAGATCATGGCGCTCATGGAAAAGAAGCTCGTGAATCACACGGCACTCGAAGCGCTTCGCCTGAAGCTTGCTCTCCTTGGGAACACGAGCTCTCCGGAAACTCTCGCTAAGGCCCTCGAATCTTCCACTAAAGACATGTACTCCCAGGGGGCTTCCTGGAACGGTGAAGTCGTGATCCCGCTTGCGATCGGTGTGATCGTCGTTGCAGTGATTGCTTACAAATGGTGGTGGGAAAAAAATCACGTCTGTGCAGAATGGCAGTACGTCGACTACGAGTGTGATGATTCGTACTGGGATGACCGAACCTGTACTACTCACAGCGGGACAGATGAAGACGGCAACTCCTACAGCTATGATGAATGTTCATCTTACTGGCACGAAGAATACACCACGACTTGCGGCCCGCAAAACCACTGCGTTCGCTACGAAGAAGTTCAAAAATAAGGATCGACCATGAAATACATTACACTACTCCTCGTTTTCTGTTTCTCCCTGAACGCATTTGCTTCAACCGGTGCGATGAAAGAACTTGAGTCAGCAATGGATGAGTACCAGTACGCCCTGACGGTGGACTGGGACCAGAAAGATGAGTCCTTTAAAGCTGCTCAAACTGAAGCGCTCTCGAAAAAAATGGGCGAACTCTTTAAGCAGGGCCTCACTTCTCAGGACGTGAACTTTCTTATCGATACACGCTTCAAGAACTCGAAAGTGGCAGAAGCGGCCAAACTCAAACTCTCACTCATGGGGAATTCACTCACACCATCAAACGTTCTTGATGTGCTGAAAAATAATTCTTCTGACGTTTATTCTCAGGGCGCTGCCTGGTCCGGAGACATCAAGTATTTCGTCTGGGGCGGAGTTGTAGTAGCGATTGTCGCGATCGCGGTAGCTTACTCGCAATGGCAGAACAAGAACTATACTTGTACCCAAACTGCGATGGCAGACTACTGTACCGATCGCTACTCATGTGACGATTACGGTTGTGACTATGAGTACACTGACTGCGGAAGCTACGAGCGTTGTATTAAAGAAGAAAGAAACGATCTCTGATTCGACTTCGAACGAAGTGGCAATAACCTCGAAACGCTTCGTCTGAATGAGGAAGGCCCCGATGATGGGGCCTTCTTATTCACAAAATTTTAGCTTCCGGCACGTTCAAGAATCGCAGACAAAAACTTATATTCTCTTCCCTCGGTCTCACCATCCAGCTGGAGCTGCATTAAGCGCTCTAAAATTTTTTGGTGGGATTCTTCACGGGAGCGAAGCTTCACGCCGCAATTTCTTGTTTGTTCCTGGAGCTTCTTCATGATTTCGATGTGCGGTTCACACTTCATCATGCCGAACTATATTGCAAACCTCAGACCATTATTACTGAATTGATTCTTCAGAATTACTGTAACTTCTCTCGCTTCCGACGCCCGGCCCCGACATCGTCACGAGCTCGAGGAGGAGATCCTGTGTTACGTCAGGAAGATCAACCGAAGTAATTCCTTCAAGTTCAAACTGCTTGAGCTTCTTGATCACTTTTTTCAGTTGCTGGTCGAATTCCTGGAACTCTCTTTGGCGCGGATCAACCGGTGTACGCGCAATCGCACGGTCGATTCCTTCGGCCTTCGCCATCTTTACAAATTTCCGGATGTCTTTCACCGGAAGCTCTTTCACGATCTCGATCGCTTCTTCCTGGTCTTCCTTATTGAGTTTTACGATCTCGTTAGTCTGGCCCACGGAAAGTTCGCCCGCCTTGCGCGCTTCTTTCACGGCCTCGGAAGCTTTCTCATCACGATTGATCGCTTCGTGAATTTGCTTTGGAGAAAGTCCGGTCTTCTCCGAAACCATCTCGAGAAATTCCTGTGCAGGAAGGACTTCAATTTCCACCGCTGCTTCTTCCGGAGTAGGTTCCGGTTTTGGTTGAGGGGGATTGAGTTCAAGATAAATTTCTTTCGCGCGACGAAGGTGCGACTCAATTTCAATCTTTGAGAGATCTTTACGAACAAGGTTCTCATCAATTGAGACGAGCTCTTTTTCGAGTGCAGTGCCAGTCTTCACCATCACTGGAGCTTCGGCATGGCCGAGATTCAGGAGGGCCTGATAGCGGCGGGCGCCGGCGAGGATAATATTGTCTTCGGTGATGACCAGGGGAGCGATGAGCCCCAGGGTCTTGATGGATTTTTCGAGTTCAGTGACATCAGTACCAAGGCGAAGATAAGGGTTCGTGGCCTTGAGCTCAGAAAGCTGTCTAGTTTCCAATCGCGTGCTCCTCAAAAGAATGTGTGAGGCCGCATACTCTAGGGAACAGAGTTTTTTGTCAGGGGAAAGAGTTTGAAAACTCCTGACATCAACACGGTTTATTGGTTCCAGCACACCTGAAAGCTTTCAGGTGTGCTGGAACCTAAACAAGAATCAAATTTGTTTACGCTTTTCTGAGGGAAATCGTGAAAGTTTCCTCGTCGATTTCGTGTTCCAGAGGATTCACCAGCGGTCCATGGGAAACGGTACCTTTCATCATGAGAGTCTCCGAAGAAATATAGTTCTTATACTTCTCAAAGATTCTCGCGAGGTTTTCCGTAGTATGGACAGTGACTTCAATTCGATCAGCGACATTGAAGTTGGAATCCTTACGAGATTTCTGAATGCGATTAACCATCTCACGGGCAAGACCCTCATCGACGAGGTCCTGATCAAGCTTACAATCAAGGTCGATCGTCACGAACTTGTTCGTTACTGCCTGAGTGCCCGGTTTGGTATTTCTCTGAACGAGAATTTCCGATGAATCGAAATCAACGTTATTCAGAGTGACCTTGCCACCGTTCTCAATCTTCTGAACGTCGGCCGAGGAAAGCTTTTCGATGAGCGCCTTGAAAGCACCCATTTCTTTGCCGAGTTTTTTTCCAAGGACCGGAAGATTTGGTTTCGCGGAAAGCACTACGTACTGATCTTCCTTCGTGGAGTAGTCGACCGTCTTCACGTTGAGTTCGGCCTTGAGGTACTCCTCAAGCTTACTCATTTCCTTCAGGAGCTTATCGTCCTGATGGATCACAGTGAGAGTCTTCAGAGGAATTTTTACTTTCACGCCTTCGTTGATCCGTTTCTGGCGACCGAGGATCACAACCTGTTGCATGCGATCGACCGCGAGCTCGAGAGTCGAGTTGATCATCTTCTCGTTGGCCTCAGGATAAGAAGCAAGGTGAACCGATTCTTCTGTCTTTCCGCCAAATGTCTTGAGCTCCTGGTAAATGAAATCCGAGAGGAACGGCGCAAACGGCGCCATCATTCTTGAGAGCGATTCAAGCGTCGTATAGAGAGTCGAGTAGGCCGCCTGTTTGTCAGGAGTCATGCCTTCTTCCCAGAAACGACGGCGATTGAGACGAATGTACCAGTTGGTGAGGTCTTCGATAAAAGCGAAGAGCTCAGGCACAACGTTGTAGAGGCGATAGTTGGTCATCTCGTGGTTGACGTTTTTCACGAGGGTCTGGAGTTTCGAGAGAACCCACTGATCAAGGATGTTGTCTGTTGCGATTTGTTTCTCGGAAACTTTCCAGCCATCCACTTTCGCGTAGGTTGAGAAAAACTTGAAGGAGTTAAACCACGGGAGAAGCGCCCGGCGAACCATGTCCTTTACACCTTCATCGGTGAAGCGAAGCTCTTCTGCCTTCACGAGTCCGGAGTTGATGAGGAACAAGCGAAGCGCGTCCGCGCCGAATGTTTCAATGAGTTCATCCGGTGGGGTGTAGTTCCGCAGGCGCTTGGACATTTTCTTGCCGTCGGCGGCGAGAACCATGCCGTTGACGATCACGTTCTTGAAGGCAGGCTTGTCGTAAAGAGCAGCCGAGAGAACGGTGAGCGTGTAGAACCAACCGCGGGTCTGATCGAGACCTTCGGCGATGAATTCCGCCGGGAAGCCGTCTTTAAAGACTTCCTGATTCTCAAACGGGTAGTGAAGTTGCGCGTACGGCATGGAGCCTGATTCAAACCAGCAGTCGAGAACTTCCGGAATGCGCTTGTACGTTCCTTCTTCGCCCGCAACGGTGAACGTGAGATCGTCCACGTATTCACGGTGCAGATCTTTTATGTCTTTGCCGGTGTATTTTTTAAGATCAGCAATCGAGCCCATGCAAATCGCTTTGCCATTTTTGTCGTTGATCCAGATCGGAAGCGGAGTTCCCCAGACGCGCGTACGAGAAATCGCCCAATCACGCGCATTCTCAAGCCACTTACCAAAACGTCCCTCTTTGATGGTCTCAGGCACCCAGGTGATTTCCTGGTTGGCCTTGATCATCTTGTCTTTGATTTTTTCCACCGCGAGATACCACTGAGGCATCGCCCGGTACATAAGTGGAGTGTCCGTGCGGTAGCACATGGGATAACTGTGCACGAGAACGGACTGATGAAGAAGTTGTCCGCGATCTTTTAAGTTCTTGATGATCTCTTTATCGGCGTCTTTAAACTTGAGTCCTTTGAAGTCAGAAACCTCAGCGGTGAAAATGCCGGAAGCATCGAACGGCACGACGACTTCAGGGAGTTTTGCTTCCTTCATCACGCGATTATCTTCTTCACCGAAGCCCGGGGCCTGGTGAACGATACCAGTACCGTCAGTGGTTGTGACGTACTCATCATTCAGCATGACGAAGTATCCGTCTTTTTCGAGATGCTTGAAGTAAGGGAAGAGCGGCTCGTAGTGCATGCCCTTGAGCTGCGCACCCGTATAGGTTTCCACTTCTTCATACTTCAGTTGTTTTTTGTAGGCCTCTAAGCGCGCTTTCGCCATGATGACGAAAATATTTTTCTCGAGGTCCTTGATCTTCACATACTCAATCTCCGGATGCGTACACAGAGAAAGATTCGATGGAAGTGTCCATGGAGTGGTCGTCCATGCCGCAAAATATGTATTCGGATCTTTCTTCGTTCTGAAGAGAACGGTGACTGCCGGATCCTGAATGTCCTGATAGTTCTGACCGGCCTCAAAGTTTGAGAGTGCGGTTTGAAGGGCAGGGGAGAACGGAACGATTTTATTTCCCTGATAAATGAGATTCTTGTCCCAGATAGATTTGAACACCCACCACACAGACTCCATGAACTCCACGTCCATCGTTTTATAATCGTTCTGGAAATCCACCCAACGACCAAGGCGTGAAATAGTTTTTTCCCATTCGTTGGAGTAGCGATCCACGATGCCCCGGCATTCGTCGTTATATTTTTTCACGCCATGTTGGGCGACGAAATCGGAAGCGGACATCTGGAATTTTTTATCGATCTCCTGCTCAATCGGAAGACCGTGACAGTCCCAACCGAAGCGACGATCAACGTAGTACCCCTTCATGGTGAAGTAGCGGGGAACAACGTCCTTCAAAGTCGAGGCGACGATGTGGCCGTGGTGTGGAAGACCGGTCGCAAAAGGAGGGCCGTCGTAGAAAATATAGTTCTTTCCTGACTTGGTTTTTTCGAGGGACTTTTTGAAGATCTCTTTCTCCTGCCAGAACTTAAGAATCGACTTCTCTGCCTGACTGAACGAGAAGTTTTCTGACGGCACGGCCTGATCGCGGGTTTCCATAGGCAAAGGAGCTCCAAAAAGGGGTAAAAATGATCCCTTACTCTAGCAGAAAAGAGGAGTGGCGTAAATTTCTCCACCACCGCTCCGAGGAGAGAA
The DNA here is from genome assembly GCA_045805035.1 of Bacteriovoracaceae bacterium. Lineage (GTDB taxonomy): Bacteria > Bdellovibrionota > Bacteriovoracia > Bacteriovoracales > Bacteriovoracaceae > Peredibacter. Next base: position 2,869 of record JBJMLZ010000136.1, on the reverse strand, counting down.
TCAGAGAAAACTTTATGAAGAGACTAATCTGGTCGGCTTTTGCCCTGAGTCTAACGCTCGTCCCTTGGGTCGCTCGCACTCAAACGGAGTCGATCGACGATTTTCTCGGGATCGAGTCGGAAGTTCTTCCGGATCTCGAGGGCCCTCAGCGTTTCACTCCGACTGAGCTTCACGAAAGTACCGAATGGCAGGTGGTGGAGAAAGAAGTGATTCTCGATAAGGAACCTCTGAAGGGCCAGGGTTACTCGATCATTCCGTGGAAGGGCATCGACCCGGAAGGATTTCTCTCCATCGACCACTGGTTGAATGACCGCCAAATCAAAGATCAAACTCCTGACTGGAAAATGCGCGTGCGTGATCAGAGTCATCTCGAGCTCATCGGGAAAGTCCTGAAGTGCGTAGGCACTTGTCCGGTTTTCCGCGGCATGGACAAGGCCGATGTCGAGCATATGTCGCGCATTCTGGAAGGGGACGAGTTCCGCACGAAAAAAGATTCTTATGCCTGGATCTATCTCATGGATGGAAGTCTCGTGCGCCTTGGTGCGGAGACTTCCGTTTCGTTTCACGAAATGATTGTTTCTCCCGGCGAAATTTTTTATCTCATGCGCCTGAATCACGGGCACATTTATTTTCATCCGCGCGATCCGGAAACCGCGAAGACGGAATTTCATCCGGAAACGGATTCGATTTTCCTTCCGCTCATGCTGAGAGAAGCGAATCTCGAGTGGTATGAGCGAAAGCGTTTTGCCTCCCAGAATGACCGCGGCCACCTCGATGAGATCATGGAGCTGAAAGACCTTGCGATCAAAGAACAGGTGGAACGCCTGAATACGTTGAAGACAAAGAACAACGAGGCACTTGGGAAAATGCAGCGATCGAATCTCGTGACAAAAGTGATGGTGTTCGCACCAAATGTCACGGTGACTGGAACCGGTGCGAGCTTCAACATGATTCACATCATCGGCGAGAAAAGCTGGTTCCGCCGCTCTGATGGAAAGGGAACTCTCACGATGGAGCTCCGGGGATATCAGAACACGGTTGTGCCAGTGGAAAATCCCGATGTGTGGTCCGAAGTCGAACCGATGGGGCGGATGGTGACTACCGCTTTGCCTACCGGCGAGCTTGATGTCGCTGAACTTCTCACCAAACGCATTCAGACGATTGAGCTCGCGCGCGAGATGTGGTTTGAGCAGTTCACTTTGCCGATGATCGCCGACATTGGTGACCAGAAAAAGCTTGGCATTGAACATGGCTATCGACTGTGGGAAGACGCTGACGTGAAAAAGCGCCAGGAGTTCCTGAACGAGTACACCAGACGTGTGGAGACCACGCATCTTCGTTCGGTGGAGAATCTTCTCGTGAAAATGGAAGAAGCAGGAGAGAAGCCGCGCAAGAACCTTTCATCTGAGATTTATGAGAAAGCATTAAATCACTATCTCCTTGGCCTCAAAAAGCAGTACACTCAGAAGAAAATGCGGGTTCGCGAAACAAACGACCTCGAGTACTACGTTTACCTTTTAAGAAATGGCAAACTCTAAGCTAAAACTCATCCTCGCCAGCGCTTCACCACGCAGACGCGAACTCATTGGGCACCTGAAGGTGCCGTTCGAAGTCATCGCGCTTTCGGTGCCGGAGCATTCGGACGCCACCGACCCGGTGAAGTACACGAGTGACATTGCCCGCGTGAAAGGCGAGGCGGTGCTTGAAAAACTTCGCAAAGAACGTTCGCAGGAAAATTTTCTGATCGTCTCTGCGGATACGACCGTGATCAACAACGGAAAGATCTACAACAAGCCCGCCGACCGGAGTGAAGCGAGAAAATTTCTTTCTGATCTATCAGGAAGGACACATTCCGTTTTCACTGCGGTTTCTCTTATTTTGGTGAAAGAAGGAAAGGTTCAGCATCATTCCTTCGTCGATGAATCCAAAGTAACGTTTGAAAAAATCTCTGACGTTCTCATGGAGCGATATCTTGATACCGGTGATTCCCTGGATAAGGCCGGCGCTTACGGTATCCAGGGGCCTTCACTCACATTTATTTCCAAAGTCGATGGATCGTATTCCAATGTCGTCGGCTTTCCACTTTCCCGCTTTGTTATTGAGATGGAAAAATTTCTAGGAGCATCCTCGTGGCCAGACTTGTTCTGATTTTCTTTTTCATTTCCACCGCGCACGCGCAGATCTTCGGCTTCGGCGGGGACAAGGATTTTAAAAGTCGCATTCCCGCGCTCTCGGAAAAACTCGCCAAGCTTCAGCTGAAGTCTGATCCGGGGTTTGAAGACGTATTCAACCAGAACGTGAAGGATGTTGAGAACGCGGTTGAGGAAGAGAAATTGTACTGCGGGGGAGAGGCGCCGGATTCCGAAGGTAAAACTCTTCCACCGGACCAGAAGCAGCTTTGCTTCCGGTCGCTGAAGAAGAATTATCTTGAAGCGATTGATGTGATTTTTGAGGCGAAGAAAAAATATCTGCAGCTACTTCACAACGAACAAGAAAACCGGCTCACGGAAATTCACCGTAAGCTCAAGGCAGACGTCGAAAAAACTTTCTAGTGAGCTTCGGCTTCAGCTCTTAGGGCAGCAACTACAGTCTTCGGCTTCATGCTTTTCACTGAAAGCATTGAGCGCATAGGACGAAGACTTTTCGTTTTCTTGCGTGTGCCTAAGGCCTTTTCGAGAGCGATGTTCTTAGTAGGAAGAGTCGTTTTAGATTTCATATGTACCTCGGGTTATAAAAAGCTTCGTTGTTTGCCTTTTACCCTCGGTACAGAACATAATGAAAAGTCAGATGGAGAGGGTTTCGGCTAAGAGATCGCAAAGATCACTCAACACTTTTCTCCTGTTAATGTCTTAGCAAACCTGTCGGCAAA
>JBJMLZ010000135.1:0-13406 GCA_045805035.1 Bacteriovoracaceae bacterium | reverse complement strand
TTCTTTCAGCCGCGTGGAAATCGCGAAGTCGCGATGAAGGCCGTGAGATGGCTCGCGCGAAATCAGCAGAACCTGATGGACGTAAGTCTCCTTCGTGTTCCTTTGAAACGCATCCGGAGAAATCTCGGCCCGGCACTCGCCTACGCTCAGTCGCTGGGAATTTACACCGGAGTTTCGATCGGGATCGCGGTTCAGCAGCAGAAAACTTATAAACTTCTTTCCTTGTGGCAATCCTTTTTCGGTTGGGGCGCGGAAGAAAGTATCAAAGAAGGTCTTGAGAAACTCACGAGGGCACTCCCCTTGTCTTTCATTGTCCTTGAGGCCGGAACCAGTGAATTCACGCCGACAAGTTACGAACAAACGATTGAATGGCTGAATCTCTGTGAAAAAATTCTTTCCGAAAAAAAGATTGCTCTTTTCACGAAGGTCCACGTTTCTTCCAACCAGCATTCGGAGAAATGGGGAAACTATAATTTCCTTCCTCAACACGCAAATTCAGGTGTTGGCGTTCTTCCTCATACGGTGATGTTTTACGGTCTTCTGGACCGGCAAGCACCGATGTACGGGAACAAAAATTTCTCTCACATCAAAGATTTTCTTCTCGCTCAGAAAACGAAACGCCAGGCCTGGTATTATCCGGAAACAAGTTACTGGGTCGCGATGGACCAGGATGTTCCTCTTCTCCTCACTGATTATTTGAAAACGCGCGCGGAAGATGTCGAGTTGCTGCACAATAATAACGTCGAAGGAAATTTGAACTTCACTACTGGCCACGCTCTCGGCTACTGGCTATACGACTGGAACAATGCCCTTGTGACTGATCTCGATTACGCCTTTGATCCACTTATCGGTTTGAAGCTTCTCGATGAAAACGTCTCACTATGGCAGGAACATCTGAGCTTTCAGCACGAGTGGTTCAAAAAGAAAGGCCTCATCGCCATGCTGTCGTCCGCGAATCTTCAAGACGAACTCAATCGCACTCACCGCATTCACGATCGTCAAACGATGAAGGAACTTTTTGATTCCCGTCGTACACTGAAAAAAGAAATCGAGCTTCTGGAAGAAGGTCTTCTTCACTGGCCATCCCTTGAAGTGAAAAATAGCGAGCTCAGAAAACTTCTTGAAGTCACGAAGCTCCGTCATATTCACGCCCTCAATATCAGAAAATATCTTCTTCATGAGAAGAAGGATGACATCGACACCGCTAAAGATGCGCGAAGAGCGGCCAAAACGCTCATTGAAAGTATGATGCCTCTTCCAACCAATTACCCGATGCTTCCGATCTTCAAGAAGCACAGTAATCCGACAAGCTATCGCTTCGGCTATGTTTATCCGGCTTCAGAAACTTATTACTGGAAACGCGAGGAAAGACAGATCGTGACGAAGATCTTTTTCCCGATGAGGGACAACCTCGTCTCTGTCTGGGACATTCTTTTCTAGAGGTCTTTCGTGACTTCAAGGAGGAACTTGTAGAGTTCCTTGATCTTGTAACTCTGGGCCTCGTCTGGATGAAACGCGAATGAAACTTTGTTTGAATAAACTTCGAAGTCTTTTCCGGCAGTCTTCACTTTGTCTTTCAAGTGAGAGCGCTTTAAGACATGAGTTGGCACGACTGCGATCCCTAAACCTTCATTCACCGCCTGAAGCATTTGCCCGAACGAGTTCACCACCAGGCGTGGCTTAATGTTTCTCGGAACAACTCCGAACTTTTCCCGGCACCAGCGATAAAAATTGGGATCATTGTTCTCGTAGAAAATAATCGGTTGAGCGAGAATTTCTTTGAGGTCGGTTTTGGAAGTAATGTTACTGAACTTATTTCCGAAAACTAGTGTCGTGTACTCGTCGTGAAGATCTTTCTTATCCGCAAATGCGGGAACCAGATGCTCCGGCATGATGAGGCAATCGATCTCGTGCTGCTCAAACTTCTTGATAATGTTTTCCGGAAAATCCATCGAGAGTCTGACTTCGAGCTCTGGATAGGATTCAAGGAAATCGAGCATGCGCGAAGAGAGCCAGGTCTTACCTAGACCATAGAGAGATCCTACGTGGATCTTTCCTTTGATCTCGTTATTCTCCAGATGTATCTGCTCGATCGTTTCTTCAATACGCTTAAAATATTGCTTCGCTACTTTCGCCAGTCGCATTCCATTCTCAGTGAGTGCCACTGATTTTCCCTGCCGGGCCACGATGGGAAATCCCACCTTCCCTTCCAGGTTTTTCAACGCCTGAGAAACCGCAGACTGAGTGACATTCAGCTCTTCAGCAGCTTTAGAGATATTCTCATTGTGAGAAAGAGCAATGAGGACCTGAAGGGATGATGTTTCGATCATATTGATGCCTTAAGTTACGTATTAGCGAAACTAATACTTTCCCAAGGACCTGTAAATAAAAAAGGCCCGCTTTCGCGGGCCATTTCTTTTGAACATTTTCTCAAAAGCTTATTCAGCTCTTTCGTTAACTTTGTCCTTACGGGCAGCGATAACTTTCTCTTGTACGTGAGAAGGACACTGCTCATACTTCGCGAACTCCATAGAGTAACCAGCTTTACCAGCTGTACCCGAACGGAGAACAGTCGCGTATCCGAACATTTCTGAGAGTGGAACGTGAGCGTTGATAACAGCGTCACCAGTATCAGTAGTTTCAGATCCGAGGATTACACCACGACGTGAAGACAAGTCACCAATGACGAAACCTTGGTAGTCTTGTGGAGTTTCAACTTCCACTTTCATGATCGGCTCGAGGATGATTGGCTGAGCATCCTTGATCGCCTGTCTCATTGCCATACGGGCAGCGATACGGAACGCCATATCTGATGAGTCGACGTCATGGTACTGGCCGTCCTGGAGGTAAGCTTCAACGTCGATCACTGGGAACGCTGCGAGAGGTCCCTTGTTCATAACGTCGCCGAAACCACGGTCACAAGAAGGGATGAATTCGTTTGGAATCACACCACCCTTAATCTCGTTCACGAAGCGATAAGTCTGATCTTCTTTTTCTTTGCGATCAGCAGCGAGTGGCTTGATGTAACCGGCAACTTTAGCGAACTGACCAGAACCACCCGTTTGTTTCTTGTGGGTGTATTCAAATTTCGCCTGGCCGCGGATTGTTTCGCGGTAGTTAACCTGTGGAGCACCGATTTCAACTTCTGCTTTGTACTCGCGCTTGAGACGTTCAACGTAGATCTCGAGGTGAAGTTCACCCATACCTGCGATACGTGTCTCGCCTGATTCTTCATCAGTAAAGAGGTGGAAAGTCGGGTCTTCTTTAATGAAGCGCTGAAGGCCTTTCGACATACGCGCTTGCATTTCTTTATCTTTCGCTTTGATTGAAAGCTCGATAACCGGAATTGGAAGGTGCATTCCTTCGCAAGACAGGTGATCCACGTTTCCTTCCTCAGACACAAATGTATCACCGGAAGCACAGTCCACACCGATCATCGCGATGATGTCACCAGCGCTTGCAGCGTCGATATTCGCGCGATCGTTAGCGTGCATGCGCACGATACGGCCAACGCGAACGCGCTTCTTCGTACGAGTATTGATGAGAGTGTCACCCTTATTGAGTGTGCCCTGATAAATACGAGTATAAGTCAGCTGACCGAACTGCTCGTCAGTGATTTTGAATGCCATACAAACGAGTGGCATATCTTTATCTGGTTGAAGATCAATCTTCTCGTTCTTCTCAGAATCGATTGCCTTCGGCTTCTCACAAGAAACCGGAGACGGGAGGTAACGAGCAACAGCGTTGAGGAGAAGCTGAACGCCTTTGTTCTTAAACGCTGAACCCATGAATACAGGAGTGAACTTGAGTGAGTTTACACCTTTGTGAATTGCACGATGGATAGCTTCCTCAGTAACGTCGCGACCTTCGATGATGTCTTCCATCATCGCGTCGTCGAACGCTGAAATTGTATCGAGCATTTCTTCGCGAGCTTTTGCTGCCTGATCGGCCATATCAGCTGGGATTGCTTCTTCACGAACGTTTTCGCCGTTGTCGCCGTCAAAGTAGTACGCCTTCATTGCGATGAGGTCGATACAACCTTTGAAGTTTTCTTCAGCACCGATTGGAAGTTGCATAAGAACCGCGTTGTGACCAAGTTTCTCACGGAGAGCTTTCACACCGTTGTAAGGGTTCGCACCCATACGGTCCATCTTGTTGAGGAACGCGAGACGTGGAACGCGGTAGCGCTTCATCTGACGGTCAACTGTGATCGACTGAGATTGAACACCAGCAACCGAACAAAGAACGAGGATCGCTCCGTCGAGTACGCGGAGTGAACGTTCAACTTCTACGGTGAAGTCCACGTGGCCCGGAGTATCGATGAGATTGATTTTGATTTCTTTCTGATCGCCTTCAGCGAATGTGATGCCTTTATCAGCAATACCAGTCCAGTCTACAGTTGTTGCTGCAGAAGTAATGGTGATCCCTTTTTCCTTCTCGAGTTCCATGTGGTCCATGGTTGCGCCGGCGCCGCCGCCTTTTACGTCTTCGATCTTGTGGATCTTGTCGCAATAAAAAAGAATGCGCTCAGAAAGAGTAGTTTTTCCTGAATCGATGTGGGCGGAAATCCCAATGTTTCTGGTCTTTGCCAGGGTTTTTTCAATGGCCATCTAAAACTCCAAAAGTTTGATGTTGTCAGGGCTGATTTTTTTTAGCCTGCATCATAATGGACCGCCTTCAGTTTCGTCAATATTTTTCCCGTACTTACGCGTGCTTTTTGCTTGTTGCCAAAGGACTCTTTTTCGGTGAAATTCTCCTGATGAATAGTAAGAAGGACCTAGATAAATCAACCTTATACGAGGCAGTCAAAACCTTAGTTGAGTCTCCGGCCCCGCACATTCATCTCGACCAGCAAAAGCTCTTCACTCTGTTCTCCATCGCTTTCCAATACATCCTCTTCCGTTCGACCAAGCACCCGGGCCATTACATCATTCGCATTGAGGATTCGATCCTCGCGGAAAAACTCGCCTGGAAGGCCAAAGACGAAACGACTCGGAAGTTTCTCGCGCGCCTGATTGTCCCAAGACGCCTCGCCTACGGGAATTCTACCTTCCACCTGGACTATTTTCCCCTTTCCACATGGGGAGTGACCAAGGATCTTCCGAAAGAAAAAATTCAGGGCGCGATTATCGTCAAGAATACTTCTCACAATCCCCTGATTGATGAGTCGGATTTCCGCCACGTTTCCGAAGACACGCAAGCGCAGCAGTTGTTCGGCAAAGACTATTATTTGTCGTCACTCATGGAAGTTGCACCACGGACTATTACGATCGCCTTCGAAGAAACATTCGAAGGTCTTGAGAAAATGCAATTTGATTTCATTGAAGAGAAGTCTGAGAGAATCGTGAATGGCGTGAAAATTTCAGACGATGTTCAGCTGGAAGAAGATTAAATTTTAGCGCCTTCCTTATACTCTACTTCTGCCATTTTTCCGTCGCGATCCCACTCCCTCCACATTCCATGTCTTTGATCGGAGAAGTATTTTCCTTTCGCGCGCTCTTTGCCGCTACTGTAGAAAAATATCCAGTCGCCTTGCTTGAGACCTTCGATGTAATCGCCCTGAGCGAGAATCCTGCCATTGTCATAGTAGTGGACCCAGGGGCCGATGCGTTTGTTCTTCTCTATTCTTCCCTTGGCCGCCATCACACCGGAGTCAAAACAGATCTCAGTGAGACCGTCCTTGTAAGTCTTGGGATAGAAAATTTCCATCGGTGGAAGCTGCCAGCGGAAGCCCATGATGTCCTCAGACATCTGGAGTTTTCGCGTCACTTTCATGATATGGCTTCTTGCTGATACTCGTTGATCTGATGAAACGTCCTTCACGTATTCCCATTCATCTTTAATCTTGGACATGAGTTTCGGAATTGTCGTTTCAATAAAGTTCATTCCGCTCGTCTGATCTTCAATGGTCTTCACAAAAACATTGATGATGTTTTCCTGCGAAGTGAGAACTTTTTCAATTTCATCTGCGGGAAGTTTCAGGAAGTCTTCGTAGGTGCGGATGTTTTTCATCACCCAGCTCATGTACATCGGATCTTCCAGCACTCCCGAAGTGAAGATTTGTCCGCGTGACTGCATTGAGGTTGTTTCAAGGCTCACGACAAATTCACGAAAGCCTTCGAGCTGCTTTTTTTTGATCCGTTCGAGCATTCCCATAGGCCCTTATTATAGGCCATGGTGGAATGGGGAAAAGTCTTGTTTCAGAGGGCGCGTAATTTATTGAAAATCGGATCGAGCTTCTGGTTCAGAATATTAAGATCTTCCTCACTAAAGCTGAAGCCAAAGGATAATCGCAGACCATTTTTGGCAGAATTGCCTTTATGGAGATGAAGAAGAATTTCGCTGTCTTTAGCGGCCCCACTCTGACAGGCAGAACCTGCGCTGATCATCATGCCATTGAGATCAAAGAGCGCAAGGCTCACATCGGACGTGAGCTTAGAGAGATAAAAGTAGATCGTATTGGCGTTCATCTTATCGGGCGAAGCAGTGATCACCTCACCAATGCCCTGAAGTCTTTGCGAAAATTCTTTTACGAGGCGCTCACGAAGTGAGGCAAGTTTTTTTACATCCACCTTCACAAGATCATCGAGGGCAAGAGCGATACTTTGCACGCCCATCGGATTTTCTGTACCGGAACGAAGATTACTCTGCTGACCACCACCAGTGAGAAGCGGATGTAGAGGAAGATTTTTAGGAAGGAAACTGAAACCAATACCCTTAAGCGCACCAAACTTGTGAGCAGAGAAAGTGAAAATATCTCCGTGAGTAAGTTCTCTCCAGGTCTCAACTTTTCCCGGTGCCTGAACAGCATCAACGTGAACATAGAGATCAGGAATTTTCTTTAATAGAGCGAGATCAGCTAGTGGCGAAAGATGTCCCGTTTCATTGTGAACCCATAAGTGATGCACAAGGATGATGAGATCAGGATTATTTTCTTTTTTATCGAGAATCGCTTTGTAATTTTCTTCCTGAGAATAGAACAGATCCTGGCCTCGCTTCATCTCATAAAACTTCACGTGAGGTCCGAGATAATTTTCTTCAAGAGAATTCACTGCGGGGTGGTCAATCTTTGAGTAGCAGATGAGAAGGTCGCGGCCGCAGAGACGAGCTTCTTCGGCAAAGGAGTGAGCAATGGTACTTATTCCTTCCGTTGCCCCGGAATGAAAGAACAAACGGGTGTCTTTCTCGTTTTTATGGAAGACCTTAAAGATCTTCTCGCGGGATTCATTGATGACTTTTCGGGAGGCCTTGCCAGCGGAATGCTGGCTCGAGGGATTCGCAAAATGAAACTCGCCGCTCTTCAACCAGTTTTGGACTGATTGAGAGAGCGGCGAAGTTGCATTGAAATCTAAGTAAATGCGATCAGCGCTGCTTATTGGTTCATTTCCCCAGCGGCAGAACGGATGTTAGAAGCATTCGTCTCAGTGTATGCACCAGCACCTTTGCGAGCCATATCACCAAGAGTTGTTGTAGCGAGGTAATCCTGCATGATTGTTCCGAGGTTCTCGAAATAACCTTTAGTCAGGTTGAACTCTTTTGTATCAACAACAGCATTGAGCTCGTTGCCTGATTCATCCTTCATGATCTCGATACCAGAAGATGGAACGCCGAGGATGTCACGAGCTGGGTTGATGTTCTCACCAACACAATCAAGTACGTCCTTAACAGAGATCTCATCCATAGAGCGGGCGAGTACATAACCGCCGCCTGGACCGCGAACTGACTTCACTACTTTACCTGTGCGAAGTTTTCTGAACAGCTGCTCAAGATAGTGCAAGCTGATAGATTGACGGGTTGAAATTTCCTGAAGCCTAACTGGATTTCCATTTGAGTGGAAAGTAAGGTCCAGCATGGCCCGAACTGCGTAACGTCCTTTCGATGTAAGTCTCATTGTCTTCCTCCATAAATCCAAAAAAGTTGGTAAGTCTTTGACCGGGTTCCCAAACCATCCTTGTCACCCGTGAGATTTTCACCCTGAAATGCCGCTCACTGCAATCCAGACTAAATATCTCCTAAATAGTATGACAGTTTCTTTTTTCTCACGTCAACTTTTTAATATTCTCGTTCAATTTATTTTCGACGGGTGTTCAGGACGGTGTCAAAAAGCTTTTTGATTCCAATGGGTTAGGTGGAATTTTTACACCTGGTAGCACACTGTCTCTGGGCAATTATTTCCGACAAAGTCAGTTAGTCATCGTGAAGAGTTGAGAGAGAGAAATTGCGAGAAGGACCTTCACCAGCGTTCTCATTTCCCGTGTTGATGTTGATCTCGAGCAAATAAGAATTCCAGTTTTCCGGAAGCTCACGATGAACCCGACGAGCGAACTTCATTCCCCATTCAACAAAGAAATACTGTTTGTCTTCGAGATAAATCGGGAGTTCGAGTTGCAAAATTTCTTCGTTCTTTTCCAGTCGGTAAAAGTCAGCGTGAAGAACAGTTTTTGTTTCCGAGAGAATGGAATAGGTCGGACTAAGAACTTCTTTATCACCGAGGAACATCTGGACAAAAGTAGTCTTACCCGCTCCCAGCGCGCCTTCGAGAATAATCATGGAAGGGACCTTCGTGAGATCCTTCATTTCATAGACGATATAGGGAAGATCAGATTTATAAACTTTCTTCCATTCGCGAACGAGTTTCTTATTCATGGCCCTCTTTTAGCAGCTCATTGTATTTGGCGAAGGCTTCCGGGAATGAGTCGATGAGATTCGTCGCCGTCATCGGACGTACTCCAAGTTTCTCAGCAGCAGATTGTCCTGACCATGTATGAATCATCACACCCATGAGAATCGACTTATTGATGTTCTCATAGAGGTTGTAGAGATTGTCTCTCTTCTTCACGTTCGCTTCCTGGCCGATAAGACCGCCGAGAATCCCGGCGAGAACGTCCCCTACACCTCCAGTCGCCATCCCGTCATTCGGGAAGAAATTGAAGTAGGTCTTGCCGTTGGCAAATCCAAGATAAGTACAGGCGCCTTTCAGGATCACTGTACAGTTGATGTGTTCAATCACTTCTTTCAGGTGAACATACGGAGCGTTCTTCACTTCTTCCAGAGTAAGGCCCGCAAAGCGCGCGAATTCTCCGAAGTGCGGAGTCATGATTGTCGGTGCATTTCTCAGGCGGAAAACTTCCGCATCGTCTTTGAGATTGAGAACGTTGATCGCATCGGCATCAAGAACCACCGGGCCGGAGAAGTTATTCAGAATCTCAAGCACCAGCATGCGTGCGCGATTTGAACGCGCAAGCCCCGGGCCGATAACGATGGAATCGTATTTCTCGAGGTCCTTAATGAGCCTTCCCCACTTCGTCTGATCATTCGGCACGTAACCAGTCATGATCTCCGGGATAAGACGCGAGATAAATTCCTGGTACTGAGGTTCCCATGTCGCCGCAGTCACAAGTCCTGCACCGACCTTGAGCGCGGCACTTGAACACATGACGAGTGCACCGGTGAGGCCGTGTGAGCCGCCAATCACAAGAGTGTGACCGAAGAGTTTTTTATCGCCGAACTTGTTACGTTCCTGTGGAAGTTCGTCGCGGATGTTTTCATTGATCAGAAATTTGTCGCCGCCTTCATTCACGAGCGCATCCGGTAGGCCGGCGTCGATAATTTCAATTTCACCGACGAGGCGTGGGCCTTCGCCCTGATAATAACCGAGCTTAGGAAAACCTACGGCGAGAGTGAGATCCGCTTCTATCGCGTTCCCCATGATAGCGCCGGAATTGCCTTCTACACCCGTAGGGATATCGAGCGAAATCGTATAGGCCTTTTCCTGATTGATGAAATGAATGACGTCGTAAAGGAAATTGGAAAGAGGAAGACGAACGCCGGTTCCAAAAATGGCATCGACGATAATTTTCGGTGAGCTGTATTGCTGGAAGTATGCTTCGAGAGGTCCGAGTTCATCGATGTAGGTCGTACGCACGCCATAGGCCTTCGCGACTTTGAGCTGATCTTTCACTTCCGCGGACGCGTCTTTTTCATCGAAGAGAAGAAATGCGCGGGGCTCGAGTCCCATCGAGGCAAGATGGCGGGCGATACCAAGACCGGTGCCGCCGTTATTTCCGCGGCCGATGAGGAAAATGAGTTCACCTGCGGTGATGTCTTCACCGAGTTTATTTAAGATCGCACGCGCGCCCAGGAGAGCGACGTTTTCAATGATAAGTTTTTCCGGGAAATGGAATTTCGTCTGCGCCATTTTCTCGAGTTCTTTCATTTCCTGCTGAGTGACGATTTTCATATTCAGGCCTTTAAAGGATATTTTTTCATGAGGGTAAGCATTTCTTTAATCACGTGACCAAGTCCCAGGAAAACGCTCTCGGCGATGATCCAGTGACCGATGTTGTACTCTTCAAAGAGCGCTTCTTTCAGAAGCGGCTCAAGCGATTCAAAAGTAAGACCGTGACCAGCGTGATAACCCCAGCCGGCCTTCTTAATGATAGCGTGTCCTTCCCGATAAGCGCGCAGGTGCTTCTCAAGATCTTTCTTTGAGAGAAAATCCTTGGCGTATTCACCAGTGTGGATTTCCACCGCGTGCGCTTTCATGGTGAGACATTTTTTCAACACTTCAGTTTCTGCTTCAACGAAGAGAGATATTTTTGTTGCGGGTGAAGCTTTGAGAATCTTTTCACAGGCGGCCTTCACGCGATCATAATTTTTCGGATCGATGACATCGAGCCCACCTTCGGTCGTGCGCTCTTCACGCTTCTCGGGAACCAGACACACCCATTCCGGTTTTTCCCGCATGGCAATTTCCACGATCTCATCATGGCAACCAAGCTCAAGATTCATGGGAAGACTCATCTTCCGGCACATATCGTGAACGGCAGGGACATCGCGGTCCTGAATATGACGACGATCTTCACGGAGGTGAATGGTAATCTGATGAGCTCCAGTGGCAAGTGCGACATCGGCAGCACGAACAACATCCGGGTAGAACTCCCCTCTCTGCTGGCGAAGAGTGGCGACGTGATCAATGTTCACCCCGAGACGTGGATACCTCATGTTAACCCAGGGCCTTCATGAGAACGCCGGCGAGCTCACTGCAAAGCGAGTTCACGAGCTTCAGGTCTTTTCCTTCGACCATCACGCGCGCTAGAGGCTCAGTTCCCGAATAACGGAGAAGTGTGCGGCCTTCGGTACCAAGTTTTTTATTGGCACTCTCAACGGCTTTTCTGATCTCCGGCACTTCATCAAAAGGAACGCGCTTACTGACATGAACATTTTCCATTTTCTGCGGAAAGAGTTCGAAGTCCTGCGTGAGTTCTGAAAGATCACGATCGTAAAACTTGATCGACTCGATGACTTTAAGTGCGGCGAGAATTCCGTCACCAGTAGTGGAATATTTTTTGAATACAAGATGGCCCGAAGGTTCGCCACCAAAAAGAGCGCCACTTGTTCTCATGTGCTCGACGATGTAACGGTCACCCACTTGAGTGCGAATGAAATTGAGACCGTGCTTATTGAGATAGGACTCAATGCCGAAGTTACTCATCACCGTTCCAACAACTTCTTTGGTGGGACCGATTTCGTGGTTATCAAGAAGGAATTTCCCCAAAAGACCAATGAGCTTATCGCCGTGAATGACTTCGCCATTGCGATCAACGATCGTGAGACGGTCACCGTCTCCATCGAGACACACACCAAGGTCAGCGCGATACTTTAAAACGTTTTCCGCGCACATCTGCGGATGAAGTGCACCACAGCCCTTGTTAATATTGGTTCCGTTAGGAGCGTTGCCGAGGGAAATGACTTCGGCACCGAGCTCTTCAAATACCATCGGCGCAAGCTTATAGCCGGCACCGTTAGCGCCATCAACGACAATGCGAAGACCTTCAAGCGAATACTGCGGAGAAAGTGCGGCCTTGGTGTGAACGATGTAACGACCGATCACTTCATCGAGGCGTTTGGCATTACCCAGTTGATCGCCCGTCTTTGAAGGAATGGTAGAAGGATCAAGCACCATCTTCTCAAGTTCAAGTTCGATTTCATCCGGAAGCTTATGGCCGGTACGATCGAAAATCTTGATGCCGTTATCTTCAAAGGAATTGTGAGAAGCAGAAATCATCACTCCTGCATCCGCACGCATACTTTGTGTGACAAATGCGACGCCCGGAGTAGGAAGCGGGCCGGTGAGAATCGCGCGACCACCTTGCGAACAAACACCTGCGGAAAAAGCTTGCTCGAGCATGTAACACGAAAGTCTCGTATCCTTTCCGATGATGATCAGTGGCTTCCTCGAAAAATTTTGCTGAAAGTAGCTGGTGACCGCACGACCGAGAACGAAGGCCACTTCACCGGTCATAGGATAGGTGTTGGCCTTGCCGCGGATTCCGTCGGTTCCAAAGAGTTTGCGACCGGACATGAGAGCTCACTTTTGTGAATGAAAAGTACCCTCTCAATATACCAGAACTTACTGAATGTTCACAATAATGGTCTTAGGGGTAATCTCGAGAAGATGTATGCTGGGCGGTAGGATAACTTTGAGAGGAACTTCGACTTTCCCCCGGGCATCGGCAGGAATGTCCGCCCACACCTGAACAGTGGACGATATGTTTGCTCGGTTTTTCATGACTTTCTCAGGGACGAGGAGCTTGACGCTCGCGCGTTTGACCTGAGAGGTGATCACTTTGGAGTGCGACAGGATTTTTATCGGAAGATTTTTTAGCTCAAAATTCGCACTCGCTGCTTTGAGCTGATAGAAAAGCTTGATGTCATGGCCTGACGTGAGCGTGAGTCTTTCATCGGGAATCGCCAGTTCCACCGTTGTCTCTTCGGTTCCGACGAGGCCCTCAAGCTCAATAGGTCTCGTTGAGATATGGGTGAGCTTAGCAATGAGCGAACGCGGCCCGTAGACTTCAACTTCTTCCGGAGTAATGATCACGTTCGTGAGTGCGACTTTGTCCGGAAGGTTTCCGACGAATTGCGGTTTCACCGGAAGAATCCGACTCGCTTTTCGCTCGAGACGAATCGCGATCTTTCGCGGAAGCACACGCTCCACCACCATACCAAACGGAAGATTCAACTGAGTCGGATTGATGTCGACAGAAAAATTCAACTGACGTTTCACAGAACCACGGGATGCGCGGTTCAGATCAATCACAAGTCGATCTTCGCGATCAGCAACCGTGCGAACGAAAGCACGCGGGCCCTCGATCATGAAAGTCACTTCGGAGGCCGGACGCTCCGAAAACATCATGTCACTCGGGAGGATGTACTCGAGGGTGACCGTTTTTTCAAACTTCACTTTCTCCGAGTTCAGAACATAGACCCAGAGAAAAATGGAAAGAAAAGCGGAGATGAATTTAAGCGAGTGCTTTCTCACCCTGCCCTTCATCCTCATGTGGCCCCCTTCGCAGTGAGCTCACCGGCGCTGATCTTGTCGATCTCAAGAAGGAATTTCCGGA